>SXMI01000282.1 GCA_005777415.1 Actinomycetota bacterium
CCGCCAGTGACAATTTCGGGTGATAGCAGAAGACCGGCACGTCCACGCCCGCGGCCCGGGCGGCTTCCACCGCTAGCGTTCCCGCGGGCACGGTCACTTCGTGGCCGTCAACGGAGCGCCACCACCCGGGCACCGCGGGGGTTCAGGTTCTCGGTGAACCGACGGATCGAGCCCCCCTTGCCGGCGGCGTCCCGGCCCTCGAGGAGGATGACGATCCGCTGTCCGGTGTCCTTCACCCACTGCTGGACCTTGAGGAGCTCGATCTGCAGCAGCCTCAGCTCGTCGAGGTACCGGTCGTTCTTGATCTTGTCCGGGTACGGCGGAGCGTCCTCCATGTGCTCGATGCTCAGCTCGCCCTCCGGAACCTCACTGGCGTGGGTCACGTCTCACCTCTCGTCCGCCCCGTGGCGCCGGCTCGTCGCAGGCACTGCATCGACCCTACCGGCTCAGCCCGGTGGCACCCCCCGTGCGATCGACCACAGCTCGGCGAGCCTCGTCGGACCCAACCTCGGGCGCAGCGCGGCTGGGGAGACACCGGGGGCCGTGACCGGCAGCCGGACCCGCAGCACGCCCGGCCGCACCCGGAACGACAGCGGCGGATCGATGCGGACCGACTCGCCGTCGAGGCCGACGTTCAGTGGCGACGCCGCGTCCACCTCGAAGTGCTCTGCCTGCCAGGAGCGCACATGCAGCGGCGAGAGCAGCCCAGCCGCCGGCTCCACGAGAACCACCCCGAGCAGGCCGTCCCGGAGACTGGGCCGCGACCCGAACCCGAGGCGCGGCCCCAGGTCGTAGGCGTTGTTCGACACGAGCAGGACCACGGCGTCGTTGCGGACCTGTCCCCGGTCGTCGAGGAAGCGCACGTCGAGCGGTTCGGCGTCCGGGCCGACGAGGTCCGGGAGCACCGCCAGCGCCGTGCCGATCTTGTGCTCCCGGTACTGCTCGGCCGCCACCACCTCGCCGTAGACGCCGAGCGAGACGTTGTTCAGGAACATCCTCCCGTTCACCTCGGCGACGTCGACCCGCAGGGAGTTGGCGGAACGGAACGCATCGAGCGCACCGACCGGATCATCACGATCCAAGCCCAGGTCGAGGGCGAAGTGGTTGCGGGTCCCGGCGGGGACGCAGACGAACGGCAGCCCGGACTCGACGGCCACCGCCGCGACCTGGGCCAGCGTCCCGTCGCCACCGGCGGCACCCAGGCAGTCGGCACCGGCGGCCACTTCGGCCCGGGCGAGCGCCGGCAGGTCGGTATCGGGTCCGAGTTCCACGACCCGGACACCACGCCGCCGGGCCTCGGCCACCAGGTCGACCCGCTCGGCGGTGCCGCCGCCGGACCGGGGGTTCACGAACAGGACGGGGTGCCGGACGCGACGGGCCGACCGGGCCAGCCGGGACTGGCCGGCCCGGGGGACGTGGTGGAGCGCTCCCGCCGCCCCTGCGGCCGCGACGCCGACGAGCGCCGCACCGAGGAACACGAACAGGACCCCCCGGTCGGACAGCCACACCAGCCAGAGCGACAGGACCACCAACCCGGCGGTGATGACCATCCACCCGATGCGTTCCGAGCCCCGCCGGCCCAGAGCCATCCAGAGACAGCCCGGAGCGGGGAGCAGGAGCAGCACGGCGAGGAGGACCTCGGGGAGTCCGATGACGAAGCCGATCACCGCCAGGATCGCACCGACCGGTCCGGCGACGAGTGCCACGGCGGCCTGCACGCGCCGGCGGTGTGAGATGGCCGGGCTCGCACCCGCAGGACGGGGGCCCGGAGCGTCCACGGCCCTCAGACGTCGATGACGAGCGCGAACACCAGGGTGTTGATGGCGAACAGCAGACCGACCACGACCGTGATCCGGTCCAGGTTCTTCTCCATCACGGTCGAGCCGGCCGCAGATGCGCCCAGACCGCCGCCGAACATGTCGGAGAGGCCACCGCCGCGCCCCGAGTGCACGAGCACGAGCACGATCAGCCCGATGCCCAGACCGAACTGCAGGACCCAGAGGATGAGGCGGATGATGTCCACGTCGGGAAACCGTATCAGTGCTGGCGGAACTGGACGATCGCAGCGAACTCGTCGGGCTCCAGGCTGGCACCGCCCACGAGCGCACCGTCGATGTCCGCCTGCGACATGAGCTCGGCGATGTTCCCCGGCTTGACCGATCCGCCGTACTGGACCCGGAGCGAGGCCGCGGCGTCGGCGGACCACCCGTCGGCGACGACCGACCGGATGTGCGCACACATCGCCTGGGCGTCCTCGGAGGTGGCGGTGCGGCCGGTCCCGATCGCCCAGATGGGTTCGTAGGCGACGACCAGGCCAGCGACCTGGGCCGAGCTGAGCCCGGCGAGTCCGGCCCGGATCTGGCCCTCGACCTTCGACTCGGCGTCGCCGGCCTCCCGCTCCTCCAGGGTCTCGCCGCAGCACACGATCGGGGTCATCCCGGCGGCGAGCACGGCGACCGCCTTGCGGTTCACCGACTCGTCGGTCTCGCCGAACAGCTGTCGACGTTCGGAGTGGCCGACGATCACGTAGGCCACGTCCAGCTTGGCGAGCATCGTCGGCGAGACCTCGCCGGTGAACGCCCCCTCGGTCTCCCAGTAGCAGTCCTGGGCGCCGAGCACGATGTCCATCCGGTCGCTCTCGATCAGCGTCTGGACCGATCGCAGGTCGGTGAACGGTGGGTGCACGGTGACCACCACGTCCTCCACCTCGGCGTCACCCAGCCGGTAGTGCAGCTTCTGCACGGCCTGGATGGCCTCGAAGTGGTTCTTGTGCATCTTCCAGTTGCCGCTGATGAGCGGGATTCGTGCCTCGGACACGTTCGTGCCTCCCGATGTCGGTTGCGTGCGTGGTCAGTGGCGTGCGTTGGGCGCGTTGCGGAGTGCGTCCAGGCCCGGCAGGTCGCCCTGCTCGATCAGTTCGAGCGACGCGCCGCCACCGGTGGAGATGTGGTCGATCCGGTCGGCCAGGCCGAACTGGGCCACCGCGGCCGCCGAATCGCCACCACCGATGACGGTCGGCCCCCGCCACTCGGCGACGGCCTCGGCCACGGCCCGGGTCCCGGCCGCGAACCTCGGGTCCTCGAACACGCCCATCGGGCCGTTCCACAGCACAGTCCGTGCGTCCAGGATCGCGTCGCCGAACTCGGCGGCCGACCCCGGCCCGATGTCCAGCCCCATCCAGCCGTCGGGCACGTCCCGGCCGACGGTCCGCACCTCGCCCCCGGCCTCGGGGTCGCCGATGGAGCCCCCCGGGCCGAGCGCCACCACGTCCGACGGCAGCAGCAGGCGGTCGCCGTGCCGCTCGAGGAGCTCGGCGCACGCCGGGACCTGGTCGGGTTCGCAGAGCGACGACCCGACCGAGTGCCCCATCGCCGAGAAGAACGTGAAGCACATGCCGCCGCCCACGAGCACCCGGTCGGCGACGTCGAGCAGCGCCTCGAGCACACCGAGCTTGTCGGAGACCTTGGACCCGCCCGTGATCGCCACGAACGGCCGGCCGGGCTGGTCCCGCAGGCCGAGCAGCACGTCCACCTCGGCGGCCAGCAACCGGCCGGCGGCCGACGGCAGCGTCCGGGGCGGACCGACGATCGACGCGTGCGCCCGGTGCGAGGCCCCGAACGCGTCGTTGACGTACGCGTCCTGACCCTCGACCAGCCGCGCCACGAACGCCGGATCGTCCGAGGTCTCGCCCGGGTCGAATCGCAGGTTCTCGAGCAGCTCGACCCCCGGAACCAGCTCCGCCAGCCGGGCCCGGACCGGCTCCACCGAGTACGCCGGATCGGGCGCCCCCTTCGGGCGACCCAGGTGGGTGCAGGCCGTGACCGTCGCGCCCTGCTCCTGCAACCAGGTGAGGGTCGGCACGGCCGCCCGGATCCTCAGGTCGTCGGTGATGACGCCGTCACGGATCGGGACGTTGAAGTCCACCCGGACCAGCACGTTCGCCCCGTCGAGAGGCGGCAGGTCCTCGAGTTCGGGTACGCCGAACCTCACTGGTTGGCCGCGCCCACGATGAGCGAGAGGTCCACGAGCCGGTTGGAGTAGCCGGCCTCGTTGTCGTACCAGGACAGGACCTTCACCAGGTTCCCCATTGCCATGGTGAGTCCGGCGTCGAAGATCGAGCTGTACGGCGAGCCGACGATGTCGGAGCTGACCAGCGGCTCCTCGCTGTAGGCGAGGATCCCCTCGAGCGGCCCGGAGGCCGCAGCGGCCGCGAAGGCGGCGTTGACGTCCTCGACCGTGACGTCCTGGCCGAGGACGCCGACGAAGTCGGTGATCGAGCCGGTCGGCACCGGCACCCGGAGGGACGTGCCGTCGAGGCGGCCCTGCATGGACTGGAGCACCAGTCCGGTCGCGCGGGCGGCGCCGGTCGACGTCGGGACGATGTTCACCGCCGCGGCCCGGGCCCGTCGCAGGTCCTTGTGGGGTCCGTCCACCAGCATCTGGTCGCCGGTGTAGGCGTGGATCGTGTTCATCAGGCCCTTCTCCACGCCGAAGGCGTCGTCGAGGACCTTGATGAGCGGCACGAAGCAGTTGGTCGTGCACGAGGCGTTGGACACCACGATGTGGTTCGCCGGATCGAAGGTGTCGTCGTTGACGCCGACCACGAAGGTGGCGTCGGCACCGTTGGACGGCGCCGAGACGATCACGCGTGGCGCGCCTCCGGCCAGGTGGGCCGCAGCGGCGTCGCGGTCGGTGAAGATCCCGGTGGACTCGACGACCACGTCCACCCCCAGGTCGCCCCAGGGGATCTCGGCCGGATCGCGGTGGGAGACGACCGTGAGGGTGTCGCCGTCGACGGTGATGCCGTCCTCGGCGACCTCGATCGACCCGGGGTACGCACCGACCACGGAGTCGCGGGCCAGCAGGTGGGCCATGACGTCGAGCGAACCCAGGTCGTTGACCGCCACGAAGTCGATGTCGGCGTTGCGGGCCTTGGCGGCCCGGAAGAAGTTCCGGCCGATCCGGCCGAACCCGTTGATCCCCACACGAACGGTCATGTCACTCCTCGACGGTGCTGGTCCGGGCGCACCACGGCCCGGAGAGGTTCCATGCGAGCACGAACCCTACGGCGCTCGCCAATCCGCCGCGCCCGCCAGTCCGGCCAGCACCGGACCGAGGAGATCGGGCCGGTGGGCGCCCTCGCCCGGACCGCAGAGCGGAGCCGGGCACAGCTCGACATCCACCGGCCGCTCGGGCTCACCGATGGTCTGCGGGTCGTAGACCACGACCGAAGGCCGGATCCCGTGCCGCTCAAGCGCCGCCAGGTGCTCCGCCACCCCGTACCCGGCGGTCTCCGAGGCCTGGGGCCGCAGGTTGCAGACGTAGACGAGCTGCGCCGAGGTGTCGGCGAGCCCCTCGGCGATCCCGGGCACAGCCGTGGCGGCCAGGACGCTCGTGTAGAGCGATCCCGGACCGAGGACCACCTGGTCGGCGGCCGAGATGGCGTCGAGCGCGGCCGGACAGGCCGGCGGGTCGGGCGGATCGACGGTGACGAGGTCCAGGTCGGGCTGCCGGGCCACCGCCACCTGCCCCCGGACCTCTGCCCCTGACCCGACGACCGCCCGGAGCTGCACCGGCGAGGTGGTGGTCGGCAGCACCCGGCCGACGGTCTCGAGCAGCCGACCCGCCTCGTCGAGTGCCGCCACCAGGTCACCCTCGGAGTCCTCGAGCGCTGCGATGAGGAGGTTGCCGAAGGCGTGGCCGTCCAACTCGCCGGCGTCGAAGCGGTGCTCCATCGCCCGGAGCAGCGGGGAGTCACCACCCGCGAGCGCCACGAGGCACTTGCGGAGGTCACCCGGGGCGGGCCGGTCCCCCGCCGCCCGCAGGCGGCCGGTCGATCCCCCGTCGTCGGCCACCGACACGACGGCGGTGATGGTTCCGGCGTAGCCGCGGACGGCCCGCAACGTCGCCGCGAGCCCGTGACCCCCGCCGACGGCGACGACCCGGGGTCCGGCGTGACGACCCGGATCCTCGGTGACGTCGGCGTCGCTCACCGCTCCACGTCCCGGTGGCGGATGCGGGTCGGAACTCCCCGCTCCTGCAGCCACGTGGCGAACTCCTCGGCGATGGCCACCGAGCGGTGCCGGCCGCCGGTGCAGCCGAAGGCGACCGTCAGCACCGCCTTGCCCTCCTCGAGGTAGGCGGGGAGGAGCAGTTCCAGCAGCTCCCGGACCTGCGTGACGAACCGACCGGTCACGGGGAACGAGGCCACGTACTCCTGGATCTCGGCGTCCCGGCCCGAGAGCGGACGGAGCTCCTCGACCCAGTAGGGGTTCGGCAGGAACCGGCAGTCGAGCACCAGGTCGGCGTCCGGGGGAACACCGTGCTTGAAGCCGAACGAGGTGACCGTCACCTGGGTGGCGCCGTCCCCGTCGTCGCCGGCGAACAGCTCGTGGACCCGGGCCCGCAGGTCGTGGACGTTCAGGTCGGTGGTGTCGATGACCACGTCGGCCGACCCGCGCACCTCACCCAGCAACGTCCGTTCCTGTTCCACCGCCCCGTCCACCGAGTCGCTCACGGCGAGCAGCGGGTGCCGCCGCTTCGACTCGCCGTAGCGCCGGACCAGCGTCGGGGTCGATGCGTCCAGGAAGACGGTCCGGATGGTGGCGCCGCTCGCCCGGAGACGGTCGAGCTCCGTGGCGACGGACGCAGCGTCAGCCCCCGTCCCCACCACCAGCGCGAGCGGGGCGGTGTCCTCCTGGAAGCGGGCCAGCTCGGCCACCTTGGGGATGAGCTCGGAGGGGAGGTTGTCGATCACGAACCAACCCAGGTCCTCGAGCGTCTTGCCCACCTGGGTCCGACCGGCTCCCGACATCCCGGCGATCACGACGAGGTCGACCACGACCGGAACGCTAGCGGTCCGCTCGCCCATCCGGACCGTCGAGCGACAGGTTCGGAGCGACAGGTTCGGAGGGACTGCATCCGCCGGCGGCGCCCCGGGCGAATCACGGGGACACCTACCAAGGAGGCGCACCGATGCGCAGCAAGACCCTGTCCACCATGTTCGCCCTGCTCCTCGGGCTCGGCCTCGTCGCCGCCGCCTGTTCGAGCGATGACGAGTCCGCCAAGGAGGCCAACAGCGAGACGACCTCGACGACGATGGCGTCCGAGGGGACCGAGACCACGATGGCCGGTGAGACCGGGACCATCGTCGACATCGCTGCCGGCAACCCCGACTTCTCCACCCTCGTCGAGCTGGTGACGGCAGCCGGCCTGGGCGAGACGCTCGCCGGCGAGGGCCCGTTCACGGTGTTCGCCCCGACCCACTCGGCGTTCGCCGCGCTGGATCCGGCGACCGTGGAGGCCCTGAAGGCCGATCCGCAGGGCGCGCTCACCGAGGTCCTGAAGCTGCACGTCATCAGCGGCAAGGTCGACGCTGCGGCGGCGACCGCTGCTGCCGGCACCTGCGTCGAGACGCTGGGCGGCAAGGTCAAGGTCGAGAAGTCCGGTGACAGCCTCACCATCGGTGGTGCACCGATCGTGACCACCGACATCATGGCCTCGAACGGGATCATCCACGTGATCGACGGCGTGATCACGGCTCCGTCCGAGGGCTGCTGATCCTCTCCGGTGTTGCGGTCTGCTGCCCGTCGGCACCGATCCTCCGGGATCGGGGTCGGCGGGCAGCGCTGCGTCTCAGGGCAGGTTGCGGAAGCGCAGGAGCGCCAGTCGGGGCACGGTGTCGGCAGCGGGGAACGACCAGTAGCGCTCCAGGTACGCGGGCGGAGGCGCCGGTTCCTCGAGGTACTCGAGCAGCAGCCCGCACGCGGACGCCCCGTTCACGTAGCGGTGCAGCGGCCGGTGGTGGAAGGTGAGGTCCACCCCGTCGTCGACCTCCTCCACGGTCGTGACCTCGGGCAGGTACGGGCCGATCCGCCAGTACTGCTCGGGCGGGTCGACCACCTGGTCGTCGATCCAGCCGCTCCCCGGGGTCTGCAGGATCGGGTGGTTGATCACTGCCACGAGCCGTCCGTCGGGCTCCAGCACCCGGGCGGCCTCGGCGAACGCTGCGTCCAGGTCGCTGACGTGCTCGAGCACCAGACAGGCCACCACCGCCCGGCAGGACGCCGAGCGGAGCGGGAGCTCGCTCAGCCGGGCCTGGACGAATGATCCGCCGCCGAGCGCCGCCGCGCGCTCCACCTGGGCCCGGACGGCGTCGACGCCCACGGCCAGGCCGGCTCGGGCGGTAGCGAGACGGGTCACCTGCCCGTCGCCGCTCCCGAGGTCGAGCACGCGTCCCGACGACGGGAGCGACGCATCGATCAGCGGCAGGATCTGCTCGGCGTACTCCACATCGACACCTCCGGTGAACTCGCGGTGCCACCATCCGGCGTGACGTTCCCACTCGGCGATCGACTCGTCGTCGGCCGCCCGGTCAACCACGTTCGTTCCCACCATCGGAACCGGAGCCCGAGCCGCCGTCGTGGAGCGACCCGTACACCGCCTCGGCGACCGCGTCGGGCAGCCAGCTGAGCGCCCGGAGGTCGTCCAGGGAGGCCCGCTGCACCGCCCGCACCCCTCCGAAGTGGCTCACCAGACGGGCCCGGCGCTGCTCCCCCAGTCCCGGGATGCCCTCGAGCACCGAGCGGGTCGCCCGCTGGCCCCGGAGCTGGCGGTGGTAGCTGATCGCGAACCGGTGCGACTCGTCCCGGATCCGCTGCAACAGGAACAGCGCCTCGGAACCCCTCCGGACCTCCACCGGCGTCGGCCGTCCGGGCAGGTACACCTCCTCGAACTGCTTCGCCAACGAGGCGACGGGGATCTCGTCGGCGAGACCCAGCTGCTGCAGGACCCGGACGGCGACCGACAACTGCCCGCGACCACCGTCCACGAGCAGGAGCTGGGGCGGGTAGGCGAAGCGGCCGCGCTCCGCCGGCGGCCGCACGCGCTCCTCGAGGTAGTTCGTGAACCTCCGGGTCAGCACCTCCTCCATGGCGGCGAAGTCGTCGTTGCCGTCGACGCCACGCAGCTTGAACCGGCGGTACTCCGACGGCCGGGGCAGCCCGTCCTCGAGCACCACCATGGATCCGACGTAGTCGGTGCCCTGCAGGTGGCTCATGTCGTAGCACTCGATGCGCAGCGGGGCCTCGGGGAGCCCGAGGGCCTCCTGGAGCTCGTTGAGGGCGCGGGCCCGGCTGTTGTGGTCGCTCCCCCGCTTCAGTCGGTGCCGGGTGAACGCCTCGGTCGCATTGCGTTCGACGGTCGCCGCCAGCTCGCGCTTGACGCCCCGCTGCGGGACGCGGATCCGCACCCGGGTCCCCCTCGCCGCCGACAGGAACTCCTCGTACAGCTCGACGTCGTCCGGGAGCTCAGGCACCAGCACCTGGCGGGGGTAGCCGACGGCCGGCTCATCGCCGTAGATCTGTTCGAGCGCGGCCCCGACCGTCTGGGCCGGGGACAGGTCCATGACCTTGTCGAGCAGGAAACCGAGCCGGCCGACGACCCGACCGCGGCGCACGAAGAACACCTGCACCGACGCCTCCAAGGGGTCCTCCGAGATCCCCACGACGTCGAGGTCCTCGTCACGCTCGGCCACCATCTGCTGGCGTTCGACCGCCCGCTCCACGGACGCGAGTCGGTCGCGGAGCCGGGCGGCCGTCTCGAAGTCCGTCCGCTCGGCCGCCGCCGTCATCTGCCGGCGGAGGTCCCCCACCACCGGCTCGGTGTCGCCCTCGAGGAACGACGTGAGGTCGTCGACGAGTTGTGCGTAGGTGGCGGCGTCGACCTCGCCGACACACGGGCCCGAGCACTTCTCGATGTGGAACAGGAGGCAGGGTCGGCCCTGCAGCTCGTGCCGCCGGAACTTGGCGTCCGAGCAGGTCCGCAGCGGGAAGGTCCGGAGCAGCTCGTCCAGGGTCTCCCGGATCGCATAGGCGTGGGCATAGGGGCCGAAGTACCGGGTGCCCTTCCGTCGGCGCCCCCGGACCACCATCGGACGCGGCCACTCGTCGGACACGGTCAGCGCCAGGTACGGGTAGCTCTTGTCGTCGACCAGCCGCACGTTGAAGCGCGGGCGGTGCTGCTTGATCAACGAGTACTCGAGCATCAGGGCCTCGACCTCGTTGTTGACCTGGATCCACTCGACCGATTCCGCGGTCGCGACCATCTGGGCGGTCCGCGTCGGCATGGCGGCGGGGTTCTGGAAGTAGTTCGCGAGCCGCTGGCGCAGGGACCGCGCCTTGCCCACGTAGATCACCCGACCCGCACCGTCGAGGAACTGGTAGCTCCCGGGTGCGTCCGGGATCGTCCCCGAGGGTGGACGCTCGAGCATCGAGGGAACGCTAGCCCCGCCGTCGGGGGCGCCCGGCTAGCATGAGTCGACCGGCCTGGCACCCGGCGACATCAACGTTCGAGACCGACAACCCCGTGGCGTGGCGACCAGGCTGCCCCCACCGGTCACGTCGAGCGTCCAGCGCCACCGTGGGGTGGCGACACAGGAGGAACATCCATGCTCCGTCTGCAGCGGCCGCTGCCCGAGCGCTACACCGCAGCCGATCCCGAGGAGCTCGCCGAGCGGATCCGGGCGGCCAAGGAGACACTCGGCGACCGGCTGTTCATCCTCGGCCACCACTACCAGCGGGACGAGGTCATGCGGTGGGCCGATGCCCGCGGTGACTCGTTCCGCCTGTCGGTCCTGGCC
>SXMI01000283.1 GCA_005777415.1 Actinomycetota bacterium
CAGCATCTCGAAGAACGACAGGTGGCGGGGTGAGCGTCCGATCGCGTCGAGATCGTTGTGCTTGCCGCCCGCCCGGACGCACTTCTGCACCGATGACGCCCGGGGCGGGTCGTAGGGGACGGGTTCCTCGCCCAAGAAGTAGGGGACGAAGGGCATCATCCCCGAGTTCGTGAACATGGGCGCCGACGGGTGGGTCGGGATGAGGCTGGCCGAGGGGACGACGGTGTGGGAGCGCCCGGCGAAGAAGGAGTTCCAGGCCGAGCGGAGCTGGTCGGCGGTGCGGATCGGCTCGGTCATGACGCCGACACACTACCGGCCGCGACCCTCCCGACCCTCGGCGGGGCGACCCTCGGCCAGTCGCCGGTCCCGGCGGGCCCGCAGCTCGTCCTCGGTGTCGAGCATCGTCGAGCGACCCTCGGCCACGGCGTCGAGCACGCTCCGACCCACCCGTCGAGCCGATCTGCCGGCGAGCTGCACCACGTGGTCGGGCCCGAGCTCCTCGAGGCGGCGACGGACCTGCTGCTCGGCCCAGACGACGCCCGAGGCCCCCGCGGCCGCACCCAGTCCGAACCAGACCACCCGCTTGAACACGGCGCTACCCGGCCGCCCTCGGCGCGCGGCGCCGCTCTGTGGCACCGGGGCGGGAGCCGTCCGACCCGCCCCGGAGTCGACGGGCCACGCTCCGCGTACCGGACGCCAGCGCCACACCCTTGATCACCGGCGAGGTGAGCGCCCGGTAGGTCACCTCGGTGGCGGCATCCACCCGACCGCCGATGGCCCCGGCCACCACGAGCAGATCGTCGACCCGACCCACCTGCGCCTCGGCGTCGGCCACCGCCACCCGGAGTTCCTCGACCGCCGGGAGCGCCGCCGCCTCGAACTCGCGACGTGCGGCCTCCAGGTCACGGGCCGCGACCAGCGCCCGCTGGGTGGCCAGCGTCAGAGCGGCCGTGGCCGCCAGGGCCAGAACCGCACACGTCAGCGCCACCAGATCCACGACGTTCACTGGTCGTCAGTCTCGCCCACCGGTTCCTCCTGTGGGGGGATGGGGGCGGCGTCCCGTCGCCGGCCGGCGGTGCGTTGGCGCCAGAGGTCGACCGTGGCGGCCTCCCGGCCATGCGGGCCGGGTTCGTAGTAGGTGGTGCCGAGCAGTTCGTCAGGCAGGTACTGCTGATCCACCCAGCCGCCCGGATCGTCGTGCGGATAGCGGTACCCCCGTCCGTGACCCAAGGCCGTCGCACCCCGGTACGAGCCGTCGCGCAGGTGCTGCGGCACCTCGCCCACCGGCCGGTCGGCGACGTCGGCCGCCGCGCGCCCGTAGGCGGTGTAGGCCGAGTTCGACTTCGGCGCGAGGGCCAGGTGGACCGTGGCGTGGGCCAGGTTGATGCGGGCCTCGGGGAGTCCGATGCGGTCGACCGCCCTGGCCGCCGCGTCGGCGACCAGCAGGGCCGTGGGATCGGCCAGTCCGATGTCCTCCGAGGCCGCGACGACCAGACGGCGGGCCACGAAACGTGGATCCTCTCCGGCGGTGAGCATCCGGGCGAGCCAGTGCAGGGCCGCGTCCGGGTCGGACCCGCGGATCGACTTGATGAAGGCCGAGATCACGTCGTAGTGGTCGTCGCGTCCGTAGCGGACCAGCGCGGCCCCGAGCGCCCCCTCCACATCGGCGACCTCGACCAGAGGAGCGTCGGCGGAGCGCGACGCGGCGAGCGCCACGGCCACCTCGAGAGCCGTCAGCAGGTGCCGCCCGTCCCCACCGGCCCGGGCCACGAGGTGGGCGACGGCGTCCTCCGTCGCGTTGGCTCCCTCCGCCTCGAGTCCCCGCCGGAGCAGCTCCTGCAACGCCGGCTCGTCGAGCGGCTCGAGGCGGAACAGCGTCGAGCGACTGAGGAGCGGAGGGTTCACCTCGAAGTAGGGGTTCTCCGTCGTGGCACCCACCAGCACCAGCAGCCCCGTCTCGACCGACGGGAGGAGCGCGTCCTGCTGAGACTTGGAGAACCGGTGGATCTCGTCGAGGAACAGGATCGTCCCGGTCCCGTGCGCACCGAGTCGATCGGTCGCCGCCGCCACCTCGGCCCGGATGTCGGCCACGGTCGCCGTCACGGCGGACAGCGGCACGAAGACCTGGGACGACGCACCTGCGACCAGTCGGGCCAGGGTCGTCTTCCCCGTCCCCGGCGGACCCCAGAGGATGACCGAGCTCAGACGGTCGGCATCGATGAGGGCCCGGAGCGGACGACCGGCCCCGAGCAGGTGGTCCTGGCCGACGATCTGATCGAGTGACTGCGGTCGGAGGCGATCGGCGAGCGGTCCCCGGCGCCGCAACCGGTCCTCGGCGGCCGCCGTGAACAGGTCGTCATCTCGCCGGGGCACGCGCCGACGCTACCGTCCGCGTTCGCTCAGCTCGGCGGCGGGACGTGTCGCAGGCCGAGCTCGGCGAGCTGGGTGTCGTCCAGGGCGCTCGGCGCGCCCGTGAGCGGATCGGTCCCCGACTGGGTCTTCGGGAAGGCGATCACCTCCCGGATGTTGTCCTCGCCGAGCAGCAACGCGACCAACCGGTCCACTCCGAAGGCGAACCCGGCGTGGGGCGGTGCGCCGAACCGGAAG
>SXMI01000284.1 GCA_005777415.1 Actinomycetota bacterium
CCTGGACCACCTGTAGGTAGAGCGGGATCGAGAAGAAGATCCCCATGAGGATCAGGTTCTGGGCGCTGAACAGGGTGAGGCCGGCGCGCAGCGGCACGATGCGCAGTCGGTCCAGGTGCACCAACGGCTCGCGGCCGACCGACTCACGGTGTCGTTCCCACCGGACGAACAGACCGATGATCACCAGACCGGCCGTCACCACGAACGGGGTGAGGGCCAGACCGAACGGCTCGACCGGCGAGTTCCTCGGGGCGAACCACCCCCAGGTGCTGGACTGCAGCACCCCGTAGACGACCAGGCCCAGCCCTGCCGCCGACAGCACGGACCCGACCACATCGAGCTCGGGGGGTTCCCCGTCCCGTTCCGGCTCCGCGATCCACCGGACGAACAGCAGGATCAACACGGCGACCACGACCTCACCGGCGAAGACCACCCGCCAGGTGAGGTTCGTGGTGACCCACCCGCCCAGGATCGGGCCCACGGCGACGCCGGCGCCGGCGATCCCACCCATCACGCCGTAGGCGGCGGCGCGATCGCGGCCCTCGAAGTTCCCGGCGACCAGCGCGACCATGGCCGGCATGACCAACGCCGCACCGATGCCCTCGATCACCGACCAGCCGAGCGTCAGCACGCCCACGTTCCACGAGACCGCAGTGATGGCCGAGCCGACGGCGTAGACGGCGAGGCCGATGGAGAAGGCCCGGCGTCGACCCCACCGGTCGCCGAGCTTGCCACCGGTGATCATGAGGGCAGCCATGACGAGCGCGTAGTAGGTGATGGCGGCCTGGATGCGGGTCACCTCGGTGTCGAAGTCCTCCACCAACTGGCTGATGGAGACGTTCATCACGGCCTGGTCCAGCACCATGAGGAACTGGGCGGCACCGAGGACCGCGAGGACCCGGCGGTTCACCACGTCACCACCGGGCGCTGGCCGGCCGGGATGCGGAGCGGGTGGACCGGGAACACCACGGTCCCACGCTAGGCCCGTCGCTGCGGTATCCCTCCGGTCGGGCCGGCGACGCCTGCGTCAGGGACAGCCGTGACTCGCAGCGCGGCCACGACCCGGGGCCAGGACCGCGGCCCGGATGGCCGGACCGGAGAGGTATCGAAGTGATACCATCCGGCGGTGGCCATGACCCTCCGACTGGACGACGACGAGCAACAGGCGCTCCGCGCTCAGGCGGCCGCCGAGGGGATCTCGATGCAGGATGTCGCCCGCCGGGCGATCCGCGAGTACGTCGCTCGCCGTGACCACCAACACCGGGTCGGGGCGGCAGCCGACCTCATTCTCGACGTCCACGCCGGGGCCATCGACCGCCTCGGCCGGTGAGCCAACGCGTCGAGTACCTCGATCTCGACGACGTCCTGGCCCTCGCATTGCGCCTCCTCGGCAGCCCACTTCCGCTCCGCGACATCGGACTCCTGGCTTCTGCGGTGGCGCGACCCCGGACCTCGATCGGCGGTGAGGACGCCTATCCCACCATCTGGCTCAAGGCCGCAGCGCTCCTGCACTCGATCGTGGGCAACCACGCCCTCGTCGACGGCAACAAACGTCTGGGGTGGCTCGCCACCGCCGTCTTTCTCGAACTCAACGACTGCAGCGTGGCCGGAGCGTCCAACGAGGACGTCTACCGACTCGTCCTCGACGTCGCTGCCGGGGCCACCACCGTTGAGGACATCGCCGGCCGACTCAGCGCGCTCGCACCAGACGCTCGCTGAGGTGGGGAGGAGTCGTCGGCTCATCGCCGACGCTCGACGGACGCAGCGAACTTCGCCGCGGCGCGGGCATGCAACTCGGCCAGCAGCGGCAGCAGCCGGCCGAACCCGGCCCGGGCGTTCGAGTCCCGGACCAGCCCGGTTGCCTCGGCGGTCAGCAGCACCTGGAACGGATGGATCCGCTCGACTTTGGACGTGACGGGGACGATGGTCATGACACCAGGACCGAGCCAGTTCGCCGAGGAGTTGGCCCCGTCGTTGCTCACGATCACGCCCGGCCACCGCTTGTCAGGCTCAGCTCCCCGGATCGGATCGAGGTCGGCCCAGCGGATCGCGACTCGAGTCCCTGCGTCCGCGCACAAGCATCGAGGTACTCGACGTCCTCGCCGGGGAGGCTCACGCCGACCTTCCTACCGTGATGCTGCCTCTGGTAGGACGCCTGAACCACCGGGGAAGCCCGTTGAGCGGACGGGCGTCGGCGCCGACGCGGGAATGTATGCAGCGCCACTCGAGTTCCCGATCCCGTGCAGCTTCCCGCAATGATCGGAGCCGGCGTGTCGGTCCTCGCCGGCCTACTCGGACTGATCTGGCCTCGACCGGTGAGCAAGGTCATCGGTCTCGAACTCCCGGGACGACTCGGAGTCTCCGAGTTCCGTGCCACCTACGGCGGGCTGTTCATCGGAGCAGGCGTCGCCGTGCTCGTCATCGGGTCCGCCGACGCTGCGCTCGTGCTCGGCGCAGCGTGGCTCGGGGCGTTCGCAGTCCGCGTGGTGTCGGTGGTCATCGACCGGAACGCATCCAGGGAGAACCTGGCTGGCTGCGCGATCGAGTTCGCCGTCGGAAGCCTGCTCGTCCTCGGCCGCTGAAACTCAGCGCAGGCTCGGATGCTCAGTCCTTGCGCGCGTAGCGATACACATTCGTCTACCAGAGAGAAGTAGAAGCGCGAACTGACGTCAGCCGGCTTCGAGGAGACGCACGAGGTCTGGCACCGACGACGTGGCGATGCTCCACACCTGCTCGACGTCCACACGGTGGTAGTGGTGCGCCAGGAGAACCCGCAGGGCGACGATGTCGCTCCACGGCACGTCCGGATGCGCTGCTCTGAACTCGTCGGACAACTGGTTGCTCGCCTCGCCGACGATCTCGAGCAGGCGCTCGGCGGCACGGACTCGGAGCGGACTCGTGACGAAGTCGTCGTGTCCGACGGCGACGGCGTCGGCCAGCTCCTGAGCAGCGTCCAGGATGTCGGCGGTCCGTTCGGCGTCGCTGCGGCTCACAGCAGGACGGCCTCACGACGGATGTCGTCGTCGCGGTCCTTCAACCCGCCGGCCGACACGACATCGACCGTGACCCCGAGCAGCGCCTCGAGCTCCTCGCTGATGTGCAACAGGTCGAACAGCGAGCTTCCGGCCTCGAACTCGACGAGGAAGTCGATGTCGCTGTCGGGTCCGTCGTCGCCACGGGCGACCGAGCCGAAGACCGCGACGGTGCGGCCCTTGTGCCGACGGACCACCTCCGTGATCTCGTCACGCCTGGACTCGACGAGTTCCCGCAGCGCGCTCATTCCGAAAGGCTACCCACGACTCCCCCGCTGCCGTCCACGACGATTGTCTCCCCGTGGGCCCTCCATCTGCGAGGGGGTCCTGCCCGAGCGGTGTCGGCGATCTGGGGCAGTCGAGGAGTTTCACGCCGGCGGGGGGTGAACCGGTCCTGCCGGTTCGACCACCGTGCGTCACTCCCCGACGAGGTTGTCGCCGGGGACGCAGCCGGAGGCGGCGCGATACCTCTGTCCGATCTCCGGGGCTCCAGGAAGCTGGTCCTGCTCACTCGGGACCCGGCTTCGGTACTCGTTTCCCTCCGCCGTCACCTCGCATTCGCCGGGCGGGGTCGAGCCGCACGATGTGAGCAACAGGACAATCAGAGCGGACAGGACGGGTCGCACACCGCTCGGTCTACACGGTTCGGGCGTTCGGAGGGAGTGCTGCTGGCTGATGGGCCGAACCGCGCCAGGTCACACCTGGAGACGGCGCGCGGGGCACGAGCCCCAGTCACCGTCGTGAGCCGACCTCACTCCGTTTCGAGAGTCCTTCGGTAGACGTTCGTCTCCCGCTGGACGAAGCCGATGCGTTGGTAGAGCCGGTTCGCGGCCTCCCGGCTCGGGCGGGAGGTCAGGTCGACCGTCGTCGCACCCAGCCCCTCGGCGATCTCGATCGCCCGCAGGTTGAGCGCCTCGCCGACGCCCTGCCCGCGGGCCGCCTCGTCCACCACGACGTCCTCGATCCAGGCCCGCACCCCGGTCGGGATCGGGAACACGACCAGCGTCATCGACCCGAGGATCCCACCGTCCCGATCGCGGGCCACCAGCAGGTGGCAGGCCTCGTGAGCGACCACGCCGGCCACGATCTCGGCGGTGACCGGCGCCGCCGACCGCGACAACTGCGGCACCAGCCTCGCCATGGCCGTCACGAGGTCATCGGTGACCTCGGTGCACGTCTCCACCCGCACTCCGGAACCACCGTCGCCCTGTGTGTCGCTCACGGACCGCAGGGTACCGCTGCGGCCCGGTGGGACGGACAGGATCGGCCGATACGGTGGCACCCATGTCGTTGGAGTGGCGCTGGACCCCCGGAACGGAGCGCACCGGCCGTTCCCGCGGCCCCGTGATGGTGGCGGCGTTCGAGGGATGGAACGATGCCGGCGAGGCCGCCACCGCCGCGGTGGAGCACCTCCAGCAGGCCTGGGGGGCCCAGCCGTTCGCATCGATCGACTGCGAGGAGTTCCACGACTTCACGAGCACCCGTCCGCTCGTCCGCCTGATGGGCGACCACCGGGTCGTCGACTGGCCCGACCACACCTTCACCTGGGCCGAACCGCCCGGGAGCGACGGCGTCGTCCTGCTCCGAGCCGTGGAACCCCAGCTGCGGTGGCGCACCTACTGCGAGCACGTCCTCGACGTGGCCGCGGCGACCGGGTGCCGCCTCGTCGTCACGCTGGGGGCGTTGCTCGCCGACGTCCCGCACACCCGGCCCGCACCCGTGTTCGGTGCCGCCTACGACGACGAGGTCGTCGCCAGGCTCCAGCTCCAGCCCTCGCGCTACGAGGGGCCGACCGGCATCGTCGGAGTCCTCCATGCCGCCTGTCACGACGTCGGCGTCGACTCGGCATCGCTGTGGGCCGCGGTCCCGGCATACGTCCCCTCCACCCCGGCACCGCTCGCCGCACTGGCGCTGCTGGACCGGGCGCAGCCGCTGATCGGGTCCGTCGCCGAGGCGCCCGACCTGCGGGCGGCCGCCCACGGCTACGAGCAGGCGATCGACGAGCTCATCGAGGACGACGAGGGGACCATCGACTACGTCCGCCGGCTCGAGGAGCAGTTCGACGCCGAGCAGTCCGAGCACCCGTCGGCCGGCGAGGCGCTCAACCCCGACGGGCTGGTCGAGGAGGTCGAACGCTTCCTCCGGGAGCAGTGACCGGCCACCGGGCCCGGCCGCGCGACGTTCAGGACTCCCCCGCCTCTCCCCGCCAGACCCGGTCCCTCGGCAGGTCGTAGAGCACGTCGACGTCCTCGCCGCGGATCGCGGCGAACGCGTGGTCACCCCAGTGGTCGATGCCCGCCACGGGGTGGGGCAGCGAATCCGGATCGAACCAGCCCACGTCGAGCGTCTCGAGCGGGTGACCCCGCAGCTCGCCGCCCACCGCCCGGCACAGGAACACCAGCGAGTAGAGCGGCATGCGGGTGAACCCGAGTCGGAGTCCGTCGAAGACCCCGATCAGCCGCTCGACCCGGACCTCGACCCCCGTCTCCTCGTGGACCTCCTTCACCGCGACCTCGCTCGGCGAGTAGCCCACGTCGGCCCAGCCGGTCGGGTAGAGCCAGATCCCCGAGTCGCTGCGCTGGAGCAGCAGGATCTGGCCGGCGTCGTTGCCGACCACGGCCCCGACCGCCACCTTCGGGGTGACGTAGCCGACCGGGCCGTGCTCCACGCTGTCCATCCACTCGCGCACCACGGCCGGGAGCGACCCGTCCTCGTGGAGATCGGCCAACCGACGTGCGGCGGCACGGATCTCCGCCGCCACGTGGAGCACCTCCTCGTAGCGCTCCCGCTCGTAGAGGTTCTCGGAGAAGGCCAGGCCGGTGCGGCCGATCCCCGAAAGCGACTCGGCCCAGCGGATCAGGTCGAGCTCATCCACCGGTTCGTCCACACGCGCACCCTACCGCTGCACCCGGTGGGGTGGTCCCGGGGTCTCAGGCCGGGTCGTCGAGGGCGAAGAGCAGCGCCCGGCGGACCTCGTGCTGGACCTCGGCGTCGACGAGCTTCGCCCCCTCGCTGTCGAGCACGTAGAACGTGTCGACGACGTCATCGCCCAGGGTGGTGATCCGGGCCGACCGTACGTCCAGGTCCATCTCGGCGATCGCTCGGGTGATGCGGTAGAGCAGACCCGGCGTGTCGGGTCCCACGACCTCCAGGATCGTGGCCTCGTCGGACCCGTCGTTGTCGAAGCGGACCAGTGGGACCAGCTGGTGGACGCCGGGACGGTGGCGACGACTCGACTCGAGTCGTTCGGCGAGCCGGGACTGCAGCGCGAACCGACCCGCCAGGACCTTCTCGACGTCGACGACGACCCGGTCCCACGGGACGCCACGAGCAGCGTCCACGTTGACCCGGAACTCATCGACGACCATGTCCTGCTCGGAGTGGATGGTCGCCTGGACGACCTCCAGACCGTGGAGCGCCAACACGCCGGCGACCCGGGAGACGACACCGGGTCGATCCGGGCAGACCACGACGAGCGCGTCGTCGGAAGCCGCCACCCGGGTCGCTCCCGACTCGAGCAGTTCCCGCTGCTCGACCGAGGGGAACGGCGATGACGCGTCCACCGGCTGCTCCGAACCGGGCGCGCCCAGGTTCCGGCGGACCAGGGAGCTGAGCCGCTCCACCAGTTGGGCCCGCCACGGACCCCAAGCGGCCGGCCCGGTCGCCAGGGCGTCGGCCTCGGCCAGCGCCTGCAGCAGGGCCAGTTGCTCGGGAGTCCCCACCACCCGGGCCACCGAGGCGGCGGTCGCCGGGTCGTCCAGGTCCCGGCGGGTGGCGACATCAGGCAGCAGGAGGTGGTGACGAACCGCCGAGCACACGGTGGAGACGTCGACCGTGTCGAACCCCATGCGCGCCAGCACCGTACGGGCCAGCGTCTCCCCCACCTCACTGTGATCGCCCGGGTAGCCCTTGCCGATGTCGTGCAGGAGCGCAGCGAGCACCAGCAGATCGGGGCGGTCGACCCGGTGACGGAGGGCAGCCGCCTCGGCCGCCGCCTCGAGCAGGTGACGGTCCACCGTGAACCGGTGGAAGGCGTTGCGCTGCGGACGGCAGCGGTTCGGCTCCCACTCCGGGATGATCGGGACCCAGAGGCCCCACTGGTCGAGCGCCTCGACCACGGGCACGGCCGCCGGGCCGGTCAGGAGCAGGTCGCAGAACCGTGCGGTGGCCTCGGCGGACCACGGAGAACCCAGTGGCGGTGCCGCCCGCAGCCGCTCGAGCGTGCCGAGCTCGATCCGGACCTCGTGACGGGCCGCCGTGGAGGCCACCCGCAGCACCGTCTCGGGCTCGAGCGGCGCCGACGGATCGGCCAGCGCCACCCTGCCGTCTCGGATCACGAGGCCCTGGTCGACGCTCCGGTCGCGTCGACGGCGTCCTAGACGGGTCGTGACCTTGCGACCGATCTCGTACCAGGCCTCGTCGCTGGCCCAGGCGATGGCGCGACCGGCCTGCGCCACGCGGGCCATCAGCTCGTCGGCGTCGGCCAGGCCGAGCGCGTGGGCCACGGCGTCCTGCTCCTGGAGCAACAGCCGATCGCCCGGACGGGCGGTGGACCGGTGCAGCTCGACCCGGACCTCGAGCAGGACGTCGTGATCCCGCTGGAGGTCGGCGAGCACCCGGGGGTCGATCTCGGCGCCGGCCTCCCGGGCCCAGATCAGGGCGTGGACGTCCCGGAGGCCACCACGACCCTCCTTCAGGTCGGGCTCCAGGGCGAAGGCCACCTCACCGGCGCTGCGGTGCCGCTCGTCGACCGACTGCCGCAGCTCGTCGAGCCAGGTACGACCCTTCCGGCGCCAGTTGATCCGGGCCTTCTCGGCCAGTTCGGCACTCGGACGACGATCACCCGCCAGATGGCGAGCCGACAGCAGCGCCGTCGCGGTCTGCAGGTCGTCGCCGGCGAGCGACAGCGAGTCGCGCACCGTCCGGACGGCGTGCCCCAACTTCAGGCCCGTGTCCCAGATCGGGTACCAGAGACCGTTGGCGATCGGATCGGGATCGACCCCCTTGTCGAACAACAGGAGCAGGTCCAGGTCCGACTGCGGGCAGAGCTCGGAACGGCCCTGCCCACCGACGGCGACCAGAGCCACGCCCTCGGCCGGACCGTGATCGGCGAGTCCCGCCAGCAGACAGGCCTCGTCGAACAGATCGACCAACCACGACTCGATCGTCGCCCCGAACGCCGAGCAGAAGGCGCGGCCCCGGAGGGAACGGTCGGCGAGCAGATCGCTTCGTAGGAGAGGAGGAGACACGGCCCGTGCGCCTCGGATCATCCGACCCGATGCCCCCCCGGCCAGGTCGGGCCTGTCCTGACCGGAGGGGCGCCCCGTGGGTCGGGGATCGGAGTACCGGAGATCAGATCGCGGCGGAACCGCGCTCGCCGGTACGGATACGGACCAGTTCGTCGACGGTGGTGACCCACACCTTGCCGTCGCCGATCTTGTCGGTGTTGGCGGCACCGGCGATGGCGTCGACCACGGCAGCGACGTCGCCGTCGTCCACGATCGCCTCGACCTTCACCTTGGGGAGGAAGTCCACCTGGTACTCCGTTCCCCGGTAGGTCTCGGTGTGTCCGCCCTGACGGCCGAACCCCTTGACCTCGGTGAGGGTCATGCCGGAGACCCCGGCCGCCTTCAGTGCTTCCTTGACGTCATCCACCTTGAAGGGCTTGATGACTGCGGTGACCAGCTTCATGGCTGTGTTCCTTTCTGTCCGGTTCCGCGGCGTCAGCCCCGGCCCATGGTGACTTCGCCGAAGTTGTAGGCGCTCTCTGCATGCTGCGTGAGGTCGAGACCGACCTCCTCGTCCTCCTCGCTGACCCGGATCCCGATGACCGCCTTGATGGCGAGCAGGATCAGGCCGGTGACGATGAACGAGTAGATGATCGTGACGATGTTCGCCACGAGCTGTTCGACCAGCAGCGTGACGCCACCGCCGTTCAGCAGGCCGGCGGCGAACTCGCCACCGAAGAACGCGGGGTCGGCGAACAGGCCGATCAGGATCGAACCGATGAGGCCGCCCACGAAGTGGACGCCCACGACGTCGAGGGAGTCGTCGAACTTCCCCTTGAACTTGAGCTGTACGGCGAAGGAGCAGATCACGCCGGCGATCAGGCCGATCCAGATCGGCGACATGCCGCTCACGTAGCCCGCACCCGGTGTGATGGCGACCAGACCGGCCACGATGCCCGAGGCGACGCCCAGGTTGGTGAAGTGGCCGTCCCGGATCCGCTCCACGATCCCCCAGGCCAGGCCGGCGGCCGCAGCGGCGAGGAACGTGTTCATGAAGGCCTGGATGGCGGTGCCGTTGGC
>SXMI01000285.1 GCA_005777415.1 Actinomycetota bacterium
CTGGAGCTGGGGGTGGACATCGGAGGCCTCGACGCCGTTGTGCTGAGCGGCTACCCCGGGACCGCGGCGTCGTTCCGCCAGCAGGTCGGCCGGAGTGGGCGGGAGCACCAGCCGTCGCTCGCCGTGCTCGTCGCCGGCCAGGACCAGTTGGACCAGTGGATGACCCGTCACCCGGACGCCCTGACCGGCCGGCCGGTCGAACGATCGGTCATCAACCTGTCGAACCCCGAGGTCGTGGTCCCCCAGGTCGGGTGCGCCGCCGCGGAGTGGCCCCTGCGGGACACCGACCACCGGTACTGGGGTGACGACCTCGACGAGGCCGTCACCGAACTCGTCCGCACCGATCGCGCCCGGATACGTCACGGCGCCGACGACGGCCCGCTGGTGGTCTGGTCGGGACGGGGGGCGCCTGCGCCGACGATCGGCCTGCGATCGGCGTCGAGCGGCGAGTACCGCATCCGCGTCGACGGTTCCTCGGGTTCGGGCGCAGCGACGATCGCCACCATCGACCGCTCCCGCGTCGCCTCGGCGGCTCATCCGGGTGCGATCTACCTGCACCAGGGTCGGGCCTGGCGGGTGGAGCGGGTCGAGCACGCCGCCCGGACGGTGCTGGTCCGACCCGACCCCGGCGACACCTATACCCTGACCCGCTCGACCACCGACCTGTCGATCCTGACCACGGACCGCTCCATCGGGATCGGCGCTGCGGACCACCATCTGGGCGGGGTCGAGGTGACGACCCAGGTGATCGGGTACCAGGTCCGGGATGCGAGCACCCACGAGGTGCTCGACCGGGTCGATCTCGGGCCGGAGGACGGCATCCACCCATCGGTGCTCCGGACCCGGGCCGTGTGGACCACCTACCCCACGCCGCTCGTCGATGCGGCCGGGGTCGTCCCGGGATCGCTGCCGGGGGCGCTGCACGCCGCCGAACATGCGGCGATCGGGATCCTGCCCCTGTTCGCCATCTGCGACCGGTGGGACGTCGGCGGGGTGTCGACCCCCCTGTTGGAGGACACCGGCACGGCGACGGTGTGCATCCACGACGCCCACCCGGGCGGATCCGGGATCGCCGATCTGGCCTTCGAGGTCGCCCGCTCCCACCTCGAGGCCACGGCCGAGGTGCTCCGGCAGTGTCCCTGCGAGGACGGTTGCCCGGGGTGCGTGCACTCCCCGAAGTGCGGCAACGGGAACGAACCGCTCGACAAGGCGGCCGCGCTCCGGCTCCTGGAACGGACCCTGGGCCTGAGCGGCTGAACCGCCGGTCCGAAGCATCACGGGCCCTCGACCAACACCGTCAGGCGCTCCCGCAACCGGAGCCCGCCGAGCCCGCGGCCGACCACCGGGACCCGCGTCGGATCCACGGTCACCGTGACTGCGGCGAGCCCACCCGGACGGACATCGCCCGCGACCCCCACCGACGCCCGCGACCCGATGCCGCTGCGGGCGACCGCGGACGCGGCGGCCGGCGCGCCGCCGACGGCAGCGGCCCTCGCCGCGGTCCTGGCGACGTGGATCGTCACGAGTTGGTCGCGGGCCAGGAGGCCGGCCTGGAGCACCACCAGGGCCACGATGACGAGCACCGGGAGGACGAGCGCCGTCTCCACCGAGGCCTGACCCGATGCCGAGGCGATCGAGCGACCCGGGCGCGGCGCCCTCACCCGGCGGGAGGCGCTCACCCGGCGGAGCGCAGGACCCGGCCGACCACCGAGTCGAACAGCTGACCCACCGCACCGGACCTGGCGACCCAGGCCACCAGCGCCAGTGCGACCGCCGCCGCCCCGAGCAGCACCAGCGCGTACTCGACGGTGCCCTGCCCGCGCTGGGTCATGGCCAGCGCGTGGAACCCGGCCATCAGTCGCCGGGGGTGACACCTCCGGGCGACCGCCCGCACGGGATCGGTGCGTCGACGCCGAGGTCCGGGACCTGACGAGGACAGGCCTGACGGGGACGGGCCTGACGAGGACGGGTTCGGGACGGAGGGTGGCACGGTGACTCCTGCAGGGAAGGTGGAGGGGTCGGCGTTCACCGACGATCGAGCAGGTCCGTGTCGAGCTGGCGGGCGGCGGTCCAACCGACCGGGACGAGCGTGACGACGACGAACGCCGGGAGCACGAACACGCACAGCGGCACGATGAGGAGCACGGGCAACTGCCGGATCCTCCGTTCGACATCCCGACGGTGGCGGAGTCGGAGTCGCTCCGCGTGACGCTGGAGCACCGGCCCGGCCGGAGCGCCCGACTCGGACGCCCCCGCCAGCGTGACGACCAGCGGACGGACATCGGCACCCAGGTCGGCCTCGAGCCCCCGGATCGCCGAGTCGAACGGAACCCCCCGCTCGAGCGCGGCGGCCACGGATGCGAACGAGCGCGACGTCCGGTCCACGCCGGCGCCTCCGACGGCGGCGACAGCGGTCGGGAGCGCGAGTCCCGAGGTCACGGCCACGGCGAGCAGGTCGACGGCGGCCGAGAGCTCCATCCGGTCCGCCGGCCCGTCCCGACCGGACCGGACACGGCGGCGGCGACCCCAAAGCGTCCGGTGCCGCACCGACCGGCATCGCGGGGACCGCGGCGAGCCGGCCGGGACGGGCCCCGCCGAGGGGCGTGCCGCTCCGGGCTCCCGCAGTGGCAGGGGCCGCCGGACCAGGCCGCGCCAGACCCCGACCGAGACCACCACGGCGAGCACCAGGCCGCTCATCGCAGGGTTCGGGCCACGAGCCACCGCGCCACGACCAGTCCCGTGGCGTCCAGGACCACGGCCACCACCACGCAGGCAGCACCCACCGGGGTGGCGAGGAGGGTGTGGGCCACGGCGGGGTCCACCAGGGCGAACAGCACCGCACCCAGAACCGGCAGCGCCGCCAGCACTGCGGTCGAGGTCCGCGCCTGGGCCACCAGCGCACTCGTCTCGTCGGCCACCTCCAGCTGGTCGCCGATGGCGACCGACACCCCGTCGAGCGCCACGGCGAGATCACCCCCGTGGTGCGCGGCGAAGCGGCAGGCGTGGGCGATCGAGCGGATCGAGGACCGGCCCGAGGCCCGAGCCCACTCGGCCACGGAGTCGTCCAGACTCCAACCTCGCTCCGTCCGGTCCAGCAGGGCGCCCACCTGCTCGCCGAGCGGACCGGCGGCGGTCGCGGCCTCGGCCAGGGCCGTGGTCAGGGTCGCACCGGTGCGCACGCTGCCGGCCAGGTCGCCCGCCAGCGTGGCCGCCGCCAGGTCGGTCGACCGCGCCCACCGGTCCGCCCGACGCGACAGAACGGCCCGTCGGGTCAGGACCGCACCGATCAGCAGCAGCGATGCCAGGACGATCACGACTGCTCCGGTCCGACGGGAACGGGGCCCCCAGCGGTGACGTCGTGCACAGAGGCGACCCGGCGACTGCCATCGGCCTGCCGGACGACACCGACCAGCACGTGGACGGCCGATCGAACCTGTGCCTCCACGGCGGCCAGGGGCAGTGGCTCGCCCGCGCTCATGGCCAGGGTGGCGAGCCGTCGCAGCGCGTCGTCGGCGGAGGACGCGTGCAGCGTCGTCATGGAGCCGTCGTGGCCCGTCGAGAGCGCCCAGATGGTGTCGAGGGCCTCTGCTCCACGGACCTCACCGACGACGAGCCGGTCGGGCCGGAGGCGGAGCGCGGCCCGGACCAGATCGCGCACCGCGACCCGGCCGACCCCCTCCGCCGATCCCGGCCGCACCTCGAGTCGGACCACGTGGTCGCCCGGGAGGCGGAGCTCGGCCACGTCCTCGATCGTGATGATCCGTTCACCGCACGGGAGCGTGGACACGAGCGCGTTGAGCGCCGTCGTCTTGCCGGCGCCGGTCGAGCCGAACACGACGATGTTGCGCCGGTCCCGGACCCGCCGCCGGAGCGGAGCGGCGAACGGTCCGGCCAGTTCGTCGAGGGGCACCGTCACCGCCCGGTGGCGACGGACCGCCAGCAGCGGCCCGTCGACCGCCAGGGGCTCGAGCACCGCCGCGACACGGGACCCATCCGGAAGGCGCGCGTCGACGACGGGGTGGGTGCGATCAGCACGGAGCCCGAGGGGCCGGACGAGTCGCTCGATCGACCGGAGGATCTGTGGGCGATCGAGGACGACCGCCGTCCGCTCCACCCGTCCGGACCGTTCCACCCACACCGCACCGGGGCCGTTCACCAGGACGTCGGTGACCCCGGGCTGGGCCAGGAGTCGTTCGATCGGACCCAGACCGACCAGGTCGTGGGCCAACACGGCCGACCAGTGGTCGAGCGCAGCGCTCGACCACAGCGGCTCCTCCGCGGCCAGGAGCTCCCGGAGCGCGGACCGGGCGTCGCTCGCCGGAGCGTCCCCGCGGGCGAATCGCTCCTGCACGGCCGCCAGGGCTCGGGCGGTCGCGGGATCCACGTCGCGCGGATCACTCGACGTGGACGCACCGCCCGTCATCCGACCCGCCTGCCGACGGCGAGGAGGGTGCCTGGCGGCCGGCGGAGGAGCAACCCGGCATCGACCCGGCGGGCGACCGAGGCGTCCACGTCGAGCGTGGCGACGACGGGGGCGCCGACGATTCGCTCGACGTCCCGACGATCGAGCGCCCGGCCCGGCTCGACGACCAGGACGACGCGGTCGGGGCGGTGCCGGAGGGCGCCGAGCCGACGCAACGCGAGGTAGCAGGCCCGGACGACGAGCACCGAGCCGCCCTCGGGCCGCGGATCGGGTCCCTCGGGCAGATGGCCGGCGTCCACCACGACGGAACGGGAGTCACCCGCCAACGCCGGGGCCACCGCCCGCCAGGAGTCCCCAGCCGGGTCGGCAGCCGTGCCGGAGGTGAGCAGATCGAGCGAGGGGGCGACGGTGCGACCCAGCCGACGGAGCGAGTCCTCACGGGGATCGACCGCTCGCTGCCAGTCGGCGACACCCGGGGAGTCGTGGTCGGTGACGCCGAGGAGCGCCGGTTGGTCACCGCACAGGTCGACCAGCAGCGTCGGCGCCCGACGAGCGGCCGCGAGGGCCACGCCGGCCGCGACGACCGACGCACCGGAACCGCCCTTGACCGTCCAGATGATGCAGGTGGACACGATCGCTCCCCGGGTCGGGGTGCGACACGCTCGTGGGCACCGATCAGGGAAGCGACGGATCGACCGGGCCGATCCGGAACCGAACCTACCCGCCCCTCACCCTGGGGTCACCGGGCCGTGAGGCCCGGGATGAACCGGGCCGTGAGGCCCGGGATGAACCGGGCCGTGAGGCCCGGGATGAACCGGCCGTGGCGCCTCAGACCGCGAGCAGATCCCGGGCGCCGGTGTCCGACGACGGGTGCCGCAGCTTCGACATGGCCCGAGCCTCGATCTGGCGGATCCGCTCCCGGGTCAGGTTGAAGTGCTCGCCGACCTCTTCGAGGGTCCTCGGCTCACCGCGGTCCAGGCCGAAGCGGAGCTTGAGGATCTCCCGCTCGCGCTCGTCGAGGGGCGAGAGGAGCCGACTGATCTCGTCGGGGAGCAGCGCCGTGGCGGCCACCTCGAACGGCGACTCGGCCGATCGGTCCTCGACGACGTCGCCCAGTTCGGCGTCGCCGTCCTCACGGAGCGGCTCGCTCAGCGACAGCGGCTCGGCGGCGAACCGGAGCGCCTCGGTCACCTTGTCCTCGGGCATCTCGACCTCGGCCGACAGCTCCGCGAGCGTGGCGGGCCGCCCGAACTTGAGCTCGAGTCGGGCCCGGGCCTTCTGCAGTCGGGCGAGGGTGTCGCCGGCGTGCACGGGGAGACGGATCGTCCGGCCCGTGTTGGCGATGCCACGGGTGATCGCCTGGCGGATCCACC
>SXMI01000286.1 GCA_005777415.1 Actinomycetota bacterium
GCTGGGCTCGGCCTCCGGACCGCTCGGGCACCTCGGCCCTGACCTCTGCCTCGAGGGTGCCGACTCGCCCGAGGTCGTGACCGAGTGCGTTCGTCGGATGGCGGTGCTCGACCCGTCGACGCCGATCGGTGACGTCCTGTTGGACCAGCGGGTGGCCTGTGGGGTCGGCAACGTCTACCGGTCCGAGGTCTGCTGGGCCGAGGGGGTCCACCCGTGGACGCCGCTGTGGTCGGTCGACGAGTCGACGCGGACCCGGTTGGTGCACCGGGCGACCACCCAGCTGCGCGCCAACCTGGGCCCCGGCGCCCGCACGACCGTTCCGGGGGGTCTGGCCGTCTACGGGCGCCGTGGTGAGCCGTGCCGACGGTGTGCGACCCCGGTGGAGTCAGAGGTGGGCGGGCACTCGGCCCGGGTGGCCTACTGGTGCCCGCGCTGCCAGCCCACCCCCCTCGGTGGTTGACTCTGACGATGCGCACCGCACCCGTCCGATCGCTCCTCGTCCCCGTCGTGGCCGTCGCCGGTCTGGTGCTGGCGGCCTGTGGCCAGGAGTCGGCCACGTCCGGCACGGATCCGTCCGGGTCGTCGCCTCCGGCGTCCGCCGACGCCGGTGTGCCCACCACCGTGTCCCCGGAGGTCGAGGCGGGTCCGGTGGAGGGCGTGGACCTGACCGACATCCGGATGGAGGACCTGACCGCCGGTGGCGAGGTCGCCCTGGCCGACGAGCTCCGGGCTCCGGCGGGCACCCCGGTGCTGGCCTTCTTCTGGGCGCCGTTCTGCTCGACCTGTCGGTCCGAGGCACCGGTGCTCGAGGAGCTCGCCCAGCAGCCGCCCAACGCCCTGCGGATCGTCGGCATCGGTGCGCTCGACGACCTCGGTGCCGCCCGCGACTTCCGGACCGACACGGCGGTGCGGAGCTTCCCGCTGCTGTGGGCGGAGGACACCGACGCCTGGTCCGCCTTCGGCGTTCCCGCCCAGCCGTACCTGCTCATGATCCGTGACGGTCAGGTCGTGCAGCGCTGGCCGGGCGGCGCCTCGGTCGAGGAGATCACGGCAGCCGCCTCGGCCTGATCCGGTGTGGCGAGCGGGCCACGCCTCGGCGTCGGGGCACACTGGCTACGCTGCGGCCATGCCGAGCCCCGCCGAGATGACCGACACCGTCCTCCGCTACACCGAGGCCCACACCGCCGGTGACGTCGACGCCATCGCGGCGCTGTTCGCCGAGGACGCCGTGCTCGCCGATCCGGTCGACGCCCCCGAGCTCCACGGCCGCGATGCCGTGCGTGAGTTCTTCGCCGGGACCCACGCCACGTTGGACTCCATGGAGCTCCGGGCGACCGGTCCCGTGCGGGCCGTGGGGTCCTGGGCCGCAGTCCCGCTCCAGGCCCGGTCGCACATGGGCGGCGCCGTCTACGAGGTCGACATCATCGACGTCTTCACCTTCGGTGACGACGGCCTGATCACCGACATGCGGGCCTACTGGACCGCCGCCGACATCCGCGTCGTGGAGGCCTGAGCATGTCCGTCGTCATCGGGTCCCTGTGGATCGGCGTCGGCGCCGGCTGGCTGCTGCTGGCCTGGCTGGGCTCCCAGGGCCGCCTCCGGTACCGGAGCATCTGGGGGATCCGGTCGGCCTGGGCCCGGACCTCGCCCGAGGCGTGGGCCGAGGCCCATCGGGAACTCGCGGTCGGCGTGGGTGCCGGCGGTGGGGTGACGATCCTGGGGGGCCTGATCATCCTGGTGGGCGGCATGGAGTCGATCATCGGCACCGTGGGACTGCTCGTCGCGGTGGCGGGCTCGGTCGGTGGCCAACTCGTCGGGACCCGGCGGGCCAAGGCCGCGGTCGCCGGTCTGGGCGCCTGACCCGCGGCCGGGGATCCGGGCGGCGTCGCCGTCAGGTCCGGCCGAGGACCCGATCGACGCGGAGTTCGAGCGCCACCCGGTTGCTGCGTTCGGCCGGCGCCCCGTAGCGCTCGCCGTAGGCCGCCTCGGCGGCGGCCACCCGGTCCGGGTCGTCGGTGGCCGTGATCGTCCCCTCGAGGGTGAGCCAGCGACCGCCGTCCACCTGGCTGACCGCGGCCCGGCCCCCCCGCCGGGCGTTCGCCACCTTCTGGGAGCCGTCGATCGTGATGATCCGGACGAGGCCCTCGTCGGGGTCGTAGCCGAAGCCGACGGGGACGACGTGGGGGCTGCCGTCGGACCGCAGCGTGGTGAGCGTGGCCAGGTGGCGCTCGCGCAGGAACTCGAGCGCCGCCGGACCCAGGTCGGCCGGTTCCATGCTCACGTCGAGGACACCGCGTCGAGGACGTCCATCCGGGCCGCCCGTCGGGCGGGCAGGATCGCCGCGACGATCCCGGCCCCGGTGGCCACCACCACGATCACGACGAGCTGGACGACCGGCAGCCGGAACTGCAGCAGGCCGGGGTTCTCGGCGGCGATGGCGATGGTGAGCGCCACGGCGAACAGGATCCCGATGACCAGACCCATCAGCGTCCCGAACACGGCGATGATCCCGGCCTCGATCCGGATGGTCCGCTTCAGCTGCCGGCGGGTCATGCCGACCGCCCGCAGGAGCCCCAGTTCCCGGGTGCGCTCCAGCACCGACAGCGACAACGTGTTGGCGATCCCGATGAGGGCGATCACGATCGCCAGGCCGAGCAGTGCGTAGACGATGCCGAGGAACGTGTTGATCGGACCCGTCTGCGACTCGATGTACGCCTGGAGGTCCTGGACCTGGACCGTGGGTAGGTCGGCGAACAGGGCGTCGAGGTCCGCCTGCACCCGGGCGGTGTCGGCGCCCGGCTCGGTGGTCACGAAGATCTGGTTGTCGACGTTGAACACGGGCAGCGTGTTCGGCTCGAACGTGGCCAGCGGGAGCCAGATGCTCGCCTGTCCGCCGGGCTGCTCGAACAGGACCGAGACCGTCAGGTCCTGGACGCCGGAGGCCACGAAGTAGACGGGGATCCGGTCGCCGAGCCGCCAGCCCCGGTCGTTGGCGAACTTCCGGTCCACGGCCATGGTCCCGGCGGTCAGGTCGGCGGGCGAGCCCTCGAGCTCCCCGGCGTCGATCACGTCGAACCAGGTGGCGGGGTCGACGCCGAGGGCGAAGTCGTCCTGGCCGGCCGGCGCGTCCGGCGGCGCCCCGAGTTGGCCGGCCGGAACCGTCGTGGTGGGACCGCCCGAAGCGGACTCCACACCGACCGGGTCGAGCAGCCGCAGCAGCGTGAAGCGCACGGGGCTCACCAGGTCGACACCCGGGACCTCCTGGATCTTCTCGGCCGAGTCGGGCGGGATGGCACCGAACGAGGTGAGCGAGGCGGTGGCCACCACGAAGTCCGCCCGGATCGACTCGTTGATCGCCGCGTCGGCCGAGGCCTTGATGGACGAGGCCACGACTGCGATCAGGGTCACGAGCGTCACGCCGATCGTCAGGGCCGCCGCCGTGGCCGCCGTGCGCTTCGGGCTGCGGGCGGCGTTCTCCCCGGCGAGTCGGCCGGCGACCCGACCGCCGGACGCGAACGGTGCGGACAGCACCCGGCTCACCGGGGCGGCCAGCAGCGGGCCGAGGATCACGGCGACCGACACCAGGATCGCGACCGCGCCGCCACCGACCTGGAACAGCGGGTTCGGGCCGCTCTGGGCCAGGCCCGAGACGATGAGCGCGATCCCGCCCAGGACCAGGATCCCGCCCCACACCTTGCGGGAGGTCGAGATGCCCGACCGGTCCAGCGACACCTCGCCGATGGCGGCGATCGGCGGCACCTTGGACGAGCGGATCGCCGGGATCACCGCGGACAGCACGGTCACCCCCACGCCGATCGCCAGCGCCAGCAGGACGACGCCGACGCTCAGGCCGGGCGTGGTCGAGGCGATCGTGAAGAACCCACTGAGCACCCGGAGGAGCACGGCGGCGAGCGCCAGCCCGGCGAGCAGACCGAGCGCGGCTGCGATGAGGCCGACGACGACCGCCTCGAGCAGGGTGGCGACGACGACCTGGCGTCGGGTGGCGCCGACGGCGCGGAGCAGGGCCGTCTCCTTGGTGCGCTGGGTGATGATGATCGAGAAGGTGTTGTAGATGATGAAGATGGCGACGAACAGCGCCACGTAGCCGAACACGGACACGAAGATCTCGAGGATCCCCACGAACTGCGAGATCTGCTCCTGGCTCTCCTCGGTGAACGCGGCCCCGGTGAGCACCTGCCACTCGGGCAGGGCGGCACTCAGCCGCTGGGCCAGTTCGTCCTGGGTGGTCCCGTCGGTCGAGCCGGCGACGACGTAGTTGAACTGCGCCGGCTGGTTCACGAGCCGCTGGGCCTCGGCGGTGGTGAACAGCAGCGGTCGGGCACCGGTCGACTGGGACCCGTCGTCCCCGAGCCCGCTGATGCCGACGAGGGTGTAGGGGCGGACGCCGTCCTGGGTGGTGGCGATGTCGACCGGGTCGCCCAACCGCTTGCCCAAGGTGTCGGCGGTCCTGAAGTCCACGACCACCTCGTCGGCGGTGGTCGGGGCCCGACCGTCCCGGAGGACTCCGATGCGCAGCGCCTCGTCGTCGATCCAGTTGTAGACGAGCGTGGGTGGGCCGAACCCGCCGCCGAGCACCTTGCCGTCGTCGCCGACGATCTGCGGGCCCGGGGACTCGACGACCCCGGCGGCGGCCCGGACGCCGTCGACGCCGGCGACCTGCTCGACGAGCGTGTCGGGTACGAGCGTGCGGATCGGCTGTCCGAACGGGGTCTCCTGGGTGCGCGGCGAGCGCACCACGGCGTCGAACCCCGAGTAGACGTCGCCGACGAGCGACTTGATGGAGTCGCTCAGCGTCACCGACAGCAGCTGCGTCCCGGACAGGAAGGCGATGCCGAGCACGACCGCCACGCCGGTCGTGACGAGGCGGCGCTTGCGCGCGAACAGGTCCTTGAGGGCGATCCGGAACACGCGGTCAGCTGCCCAGGCGCTTCATGGAGTCGATGATCCGCTCGGCGTTCGGCTGTTCCATCTGGTCCCCGATCCGGCCGTCGGCGAGGAACACGACCCGGTCGGCGTAGGCGGCCGCGTTCGGGTCGTGGGTGACC
>SXMI01000287.1 GCA_005777415.1 Actinomycetota bacterium
CATGCGCCAGGCCGGACGATCGCTGCCGGAGTACCGGGCGGTGCGGGGCCACGGCACCATTCTCGACGCCATCGCCCAGCCGGATCTGGCCTGTGAGATCACGCTCCAGCCGGTCCGGCGCTACGGGGTGGACGCCGCCATCCTCTACTCCGACATCGTCACCCCGGTGCACGCCATCGGGTTCGGTGTCGACGTCGCCCCGGGGGTCGGCCCCGTCGTCGACACGCCGTTCCGGGACCGCTCCGACCTGCAGCGGCTGCGGCCGCTCGACCCGGAGGCCGACACCCCGTACGTGCTCGAGACCGTGGAGGCGCTCGTCGCCGAGCTCCCCGTGCCGCTCATCGGGTTCGCCGGTGCGCCGTTCACGGTCGCCAGCTACCTCATCGAGGGGCGCCCGACCCGGACGTGGGTGCGGACCAAGGCCCTCATGCACACCGACGAGTCGCTCTGGCACGACCTGCTCGACCGGCTCGCCGACCTGGCGATCGCCTCGCTGCGCTCCCAGGTCGACCGGGGCGCCGCAGCGGTCCAGCTGTTCGACTCCTGGGCAGGCGCGCTCACGCCGGCCGACTACGAGCGCTACGTCCTGCCCGCCAGCACGAAGGTCCTCACCGCCGTGGCCGACCTGGGCGTTCCCCGCATCCACTTCGGCGTGTCGACCGGTGAGCTGCTCGGCCTGATGGCCTCGGCCGGTGCCGAGGTGGTGGGCGTCGACTGGCGGACCCCGCTCGACGTCGCCCGGGGCCGGGTTCCCGCCGGCACGGTGCTGCAGGGCAACCTGGACCCGGCGATCGTTGCCGCCGGCTGGGAGGCCACCGAGGGCCCGGCCGCCGAGGTGCTGCGGGCCGGGGGTGGCACGCACCACGTGTTCAACCTGGGGCACGGGGTGCTCCCGGAGACCGACCCGGCGACCCTGGAGCGGCTCGTCGACTTCGTGCACGGAGGAGGTGCGTCGTCGTGACCACCGGCGTCGTCGTCATGGCCTACGGGACACCCGCATCCCCCGAGGACATCGAGGCCTACTACACCCACATCCGCCGGGGCCGTCCGCCGACCGAGGAGCAGCTCGCCGACCTGGTGGCCCGCTACCGGGCGATCGGTGGGATCTCGCCCCTCGCCGAACGGACCGCGGCCCAGCTCCGGGCCATCGGGACGCAGCTCGAGCAGCGCGACGCCGGCGAGTTCGTCGTCCGGCTCGGCCAGAAGCACGCGGCGCCCTTCGTGGAGGACGGTGTCGCAGAGCTCGCCGCCGTCGGGGTGGACCGGATCGTCGGGGTGGTGCTCGCCCCGCACTACTCGGGGTTCAGCGTCGGCCAGTACCACGAGCGGGCCGGAGCGGCAGCGGCGGACGCGGGACTGCCCTTCGCCGGGGTACCCCACTGGCACCTGACCGAGGGGTTCGTGTCCCACCAGGCGGCCTCGGCGACGGAGCGACTGGCCACGCTCCCCGACCGGTCGGTGGTGGTCTTCACCGCCCACTCGCTGCCCGAGCGCGTGCTCGAGGGCGACCCGTACCCCGACGAGCTCCGTGAGTCCGCCGCTGCGATCGCAGACCGGGTGGGGCTCGACCGGTGGTCCGGCTGGAGCCTGGGCTGGCAGTCGGCGGGCCGGACACCCGAGCCGTGGAGGGGACCCGACATCCTGGAGATCATCCGGGACTTGTCCGGGACCGGTGCCGCCGACGGGATCCTCGTGGTGCCCCAGGGCTTCACCGCCGACCACCTCGAGGTGCTCTACGACCTCGACATCGAGGCGGCCGGGGTGGCGGCCGAGGTGGGTCTCGCCTTCGCCCGCACCGACGTCGTCAACGACGACCCGGTCGTCGCCGGCGACCTGGCCGACCTGGTGCTCGCCGCGGCCGCAGATCTGGACCGGTGAGCCCGGAACCGGCGGTCGACCTGGTCGTCGTCGGCGGCGGGGTCGCCGGCCTGGCCGCGGCCTGGGAGGCGGTGCTCCTCGGCGCGTCGGTGACGGTGCTGGAGACGGCCGAACGCACCGGCGGCAAGCTCGTGACCTCGGACCTGGAGGTCGACGGCTCGGTGCTCCGGATCGACGAGGGCGCCGATGCGTTCCTGGCCCGGGTCCCCGATGCGGTCGAGCTGTGCCGGGAGCTGGGGCTGGACGACGAGTTCGTCACGCCGGCGACCGGGCGGGCGCACGTGTGGTTCGACGGTGCGCTGCGGCCGCTCCCGGGCCAGCACGTGCTCGGGGTGCCGCTCGACGCCGACGACGCCGCAGCCACCGGCCTGCTCTCGGCGGCCGCCGTGGAGCGGATCCGGTCCGAACCGGAGTCCACCGGTGCGCCGCCCGTCGGGGACGTGTCGATCGGCGCGTACCTGGGGGAACGGCTGGGTCGTGAGGTGGTCGATCACCTCGTCGGCCCGCTCGTCGGGGGCATCAGCGCCGGGGACGTCGACCGGCTCAGCCTGTCGGCCGTCACACCCCAGCTCGCCGAGGCCGCCCGGCGCGGCGGCAGCCTCATCCGGGCACTGAGCGACCAGCGACCCGTCGGCGGGGACGACACGCCCGTCTTCTGCGGGCTGCGGGGTGGGAGCGCCCGGCTCGTGGAGGTGCTCACCGACCGTCTGGTCGCGGCCGGCGCCCGGGTGGAGACCTCGGTCGACGTCCTCGAGGTGTCGTCCGGGGCCGACGGGCGGCCGACCGTCCTGACCGACGGCCGATCGATCGACGGCGACGGCGTCGTGCTCGCCACTCCCGCTGACGTCTCCGCGGGCCTGCTCGACCGGCTGAGCCCGCAGGCCGCCGAGGGCCTCCGGTCGATCCCGACCACCAGCGTGGTGTTGGTCACGTTCGTGTACGACCGCGATGACGTGCCCGGACCGCTCGACGGCTCGGGGTTCCTGGTGCCCCGCGGTGCCGGCCTGTTCCTGACGGCCGCCTCCTGGGGGTCGAGCAAGTGGGCCCACTGGGACGACGGCCGGCACGTCGTGCTGCGGGTGTCCGCCGGACACCGCGACGACGGTCGGGTCAACGAGGTGGACGACGACGCGGTCGCCGCGAGGTTGCGGGCGGATCTGGCCACGACGATGGGGATCGTCGCCGAGCCCCGGGCCACCCGCGTCAGTCGATGGACCGGCGCCTTCCCCCAGTACGAGGTCGGCCACCTCGAACGGCTCGAACGGATCGACGCAGCGCTCCATCGCGACGCACCCCGGGTTCGGCTGGCCGGGATGTCCTACCGGGGTGTCGGGATCCCGGCCAGCATCCGCAGCGGCCGGACCGCGGCCCGGTCCCTGGTCACGCCTCGCTGACGCGGATCCGGAACTCGCCGCTCGGGTGGACGTCGCACTCGCCGACGAGCTCACCGGGAGAGGTGAAGCGCATCGTGACGGTCTCCCCGGCGGCGACGTTGAAGATCCCGACCTGAGCCGTCGAGACGTCCTCGTTGCGGATGCGGATCGTGTCGCCCACCTGTACGTCGAGCACCTGTGGCACGAGTTCGACCGTCTCGCCCGCATCGAGCGCGGCCTCGGTGCCGATGGGCACCACGAACTCGTGGACCACCGCCGACTGGTCGTCGAGGACCTCGACCTGAACCTGCTCGTCGCCGCTGCAGGCCGTCAGCAGGCCCGCAGCGGCGAGCGAGCAGACGGCGACGAGCGCCGCGGCGAGCCTCACCCGGCCCGGACCTCGGCATCCACCGTGGTGGTCGCTCCGGACGAGAACGTCAACGTCACGGGCACAGTCTGCCCTGCGGTCAGGTCCTGCTTCAGGTCGAGGATCATCACGTGGTAGCCGCCCGGCTCGAGTGCCACCGATCCATCGGCGGGTACCGGGATCTCCGGCACCTGACGCATGGACATCATCCCGGACGAACCGCCGCCGTCCATGCCATCCATGCCGTCCATGCCGTCCATGGTCCCGCCGGATCCCCCGGTCGTCGTCTCGTGCAGCTGGACCTCGGCCGCGAGCCCCTCGGGAATCGCCGCCGAGACCAGCGCGTCCCCGCCGGGACCGGCGGTGATCACCATGTAGGCCGCGGAGTTCCCGCCCGCCGACGCGGCGCGGATCCAGCCATCGGACACGACCGGGGCGGTGGTGGCCGCCGGAGCCGAGGTGGTGCTGCTCTCGGGGGTCGAACCGGTGGTGGACGTCGCCGACTCGTCGTCCCCACAGGCCGCGAACGCGACGGGGAACGCAGCGAGTGCTCCGACGACGAGCAGTGCGCGGAGACGGCGGGGTGACGTACGGGTCGGATGCTGGCTCATGGATTCCCTCCGGGTTCGGTGGTCACTTCGGCGGACGGATCGCCGCTGGCCTGGTCGGACGACGGGCGCTCGCCGGCGAGCAGCCGACGGAGGTCGGCGGCGATGGACCCGGCCGGGGTCCCGAACGGCCAAGCCAGGACGATCCGGCCCGTGTCGTCGACCGCGTACACCTCGGCGGTGTGCGACACCTCCGGTTCGCCGTCGTCGCCGGTGGAGATCGAGTAGTCGCCACCGAAGGCCGTCACCACGGCCCGCACGGCGCCGTCGTCGTCGGTCCGGTGACTGGTCGCGTCCGGGATGAAGGCCTGCACGTAGTCCGTGAGCACCTGCGCCGAGTCCCTGGCCGGGTCGATCGTCACGACGTCCACGTCCACCCGGGCCCGTTCCTCGGGGCTCAGGTCGGCCAGCGCCCGCCGGAGGTCGGACATGGTGGTCGGGCACACGTCGGGGCAGTAGGTTAAGCCGAAGTAGACGAGCCGCAGTCCACCCGGTGCGGCGACGAAGCCAGGGTCGGCGGCGACGTCGACCGCCGGCACCGCTGCGCTCGAGACGTCCCGCACGGGTGTCCGCTGGTAGCCGGAGAACTCCACCGGCGCCCCGGGGTCGCCGGACCCGTCGGTGTCCGACCCGGCGCACGACACCAGCCCGCCGATCATGAGCACCGCCACCGACACGGCCAGCACCGGCCGCCGGG
>SXMI01000288.1 GCA_005777415.1 Actinomycetota bacterium
CGAGCTCCGCAATCGTGAACGTCCGCCCTCGGCGGCGGTGCTCGCGGCCTGCCGCGGGGCGGCGCAGCTGCCGGCCGGCCCGGCGCAGGTCGCCGACCGCGAGGCGCTCGCCGCGTTCGGCTGGAGGTGGGTCGGCTCGCAGCGTTCGGTCGAGGTGCGGGGCGAGTCGCCCCACGGGGTCGGCGACCCCCCGGTCGAGGTCCACGTCGAGGGTCCGGTCGGTTCCGGGACCGTGGTGGTCGAGGTCGCCGCCGCGTTCGAGGTGCCGCCGTGCGGCACTCCGGCCGGCACCGGGGCGGGGGACGAGACCGAGGCGATCTGGCGGGTGGTCGACGTGGCGCTCCGCCCCACCCCGTGACCGGGTCGCCCGGAGGTCAGTAGCCGAACGGTTCGCCGCGGTCCTCGGCGTCGGCGGCCTTCACGCCGTAGCCGAAGATGATCGCCGGCAGCAGCACCGTCGACCCGGCGACCAGGACGACGATGATCGTGGCCACCAGCCAGCCGGGGAACTGCAGCAGGAACGCGACGACGAACAGGACGGTGCCGAGCCCGAAGCACAGGTAGCCGGTGCGCTGACCCAGTTCGGCCCACCGGCGGATCGACTCGCGGCGTCGGACGACGGGATCGTCGAGGTCGGATCTGCGCTCGGCTGCGGGCTCGCTCACCACCCCAGCCTGCCGCACGGGCGCAGGCCCGGGCGCACGCCGGCGGGTCCGGTTCCCCGTGTCGGGCCCCCGGGCCCTCTGGGAACCTGCTGGACAGGCCCCGGAGATGCCGGGTGCCGCCGTCGGCTCCGGACGCGACCGGCGGACACCGAGGAGGTGCCGGGTGGATGACGGAGGTCGTGGTCGGACGGTCGGCGGTCGAGCAGGTGCGCTGGTGGTGGAGTTCTGCGGCGAGGAGCACCGGGTCCTGGACCGCCTGACGGTGGGCCGCTGCGCGGAGCTCGAGATCGACGAGAACCCCTACCTGCACCGGGTGGTGTTCGAGTTCGTCCACGACGACGAACGCTGGTGGCTCCGCAACGTCGGCAGCCGGCTGGTGCTCCGGGTCCGCTCCGAGCCGGACGGATCGACGGCCGTGGTCGCCCCCGGATCGGCGCTGGCGCTCGTCGCACCGCGCTTCACGGTCCGATTCGCCGCCGGGCCCTCCACCTACGAGGTGGAGGGGGTGGTCGAGCTGCTCGAACGCGACCACGACCTGCGCGGACCGAGCGCCGACGGCTCCGGGCCGCGAACGCTCGAGTGGGGGTCGATCGAGTTGAACCCCGAGCAGCGGCTGCTGGTGCTCGCCCTCTGCGAACCGCTGCTCCTGGATCCCGACGAGGGACGGGTGCCCGCCCAGCGAGCGGTCGCCCGCCGTCTGGGCTGGACGTTCACGAAGTACCACCGCAAGCTCGACAACCTGTGCCTCAAGCTGGCCCGTGCGGGCGTTCAGGGCCTGCACGGCGACCTGGCCGAGTTCGCCACGGAACGTCGTCAGCGGCTGGCGGCGCATGCGATCACCTGCGGCTGGGTCACCGTGGCCGACCTGGCGGAGCTCGATGCCGGGGCGGTCGCTGCTCCCCCGGAGGCCGGCTGAGGTCGCCGCTCAGGACGGGTCGACGCCCCGGACCGGAACGCATCGACCCCCGTCGACCAGCCAGATCGACCCGGGCCCTCGGGGCACCTCGTCGTGCGGCGGCAGGACGGCGTGCACGAGCGCGGCGTGGACCTCGGCGTCGGGGTCGACCAGCAGCGCCCGCCGATGGGAGCGGAGCAGCCTCGGCGCCTCGGCGTAGCAGCGACCCACGCTGTCGGCGTCGACCACGGCCACCACGCAGCACAGGTCGGGCCGCCGGAGTGCGGCACACAGCCGATCGTCGAACGCCGCCGCCGTCGGGATCGGTGGCGCTCCATCGAGGGTGGCCTCGTCACCGACGTCGGCATCCGGGCCGAGTCCCGATTCGAGTAGATCATCGAGGTCGTCGACGACGACGAGCGTCCGGACCGGAGGGTCCCGGCGATCCCGATCGAGCAGCAGGCCCAGGTGCGCGTGCAGGTCCGCCGCCCGCAGCGGGGCGTCCGCCCTCCGGCCGTCCACCCGCAGGACCGGTCGACCGGGCGCGGCGGCCCCCAAGGTGGCCGCCAGGTGCTCGAGCACGGTCGTCCGGCCGGACCGACGCGGCCCGATCACCAGGAGGTGCGAGTCGGACAGGTCCACCCGGGCCGGGGCGAGGTCCGCCGCCCGGACGCCGATGGGGACCAGCCAGCCGTTCGTGGCGGGCAGGTGCGCCGGATGAATCGATCGTGGGAGCGCCGGGGTCGGCTCCGCCGCTCCCGTCGGCCAGTCGTGGGGTGGGGGCGGGACGGCCACCTGCACGAGGTGACCGTCCAGGACACCGCGCCCCGGAGGTGTCCCGGGGCCCGAGGCACCGGCTGGACCGGCACCGTGCAACACCTCGTCCGGCGACGTCGGGCGGAGTCGCAGGTGGTGCGGGTTCGCGGCGGTGAGCGCGAGGGGAAGGTCCGAGGCCCTCAGGGACGACACGGCGAGCCGCAGTCCGTCGCGGCGGCCCGTGGTGGCCAGCGCCGACAGGATCCCCAGCGCCTCGCCCCGGTTGACGCGTTCGTGTCGGTCCCGGAGGGCGTGCCAGTCGTCGACGACGAGCAGAACCGGTCCCCGCCCGGGTGCCGGCTCCGCCAGCCGCCGGAGCAGCCGCAGTGTGCGGTCCGGATCGTCGCCGTCCACCACGTCCGCCCCGGGACCGAGCAGGCCGAGGAGCGACCGGCTCGTGTCGATGGCGTGGACCGCCGCACCGGCGGCGGTGGCCGCCGCCGCGACGGCCGCCAGGGCGGTGCTCCGCCCGGAGCCGGAGGCCCCCGTCACGACGAGCCCGCCGTCCCGCCACGGATCGATCACCAGTTCGTCGATGCGCTGCCGGTCGGGCCGGTCGACCAGCCCGATGCTGATCGGCGCCGGGGTGGACCCCGGCACCGGTTCCGGTGCTCGACCGGACGGGGGCAGGACCAGCGCGACGTGGTCGCTCAGCGGCGGGCACCACGGTCGCCGGGCCGCGGGGAGCCCCAGGTGGTCGGCGGCCGTGA
>SXMI01000289.1 GCA_005777415.1 Actinomycetota bacterium
CATCACGGCCGGTAGCGGAGCATCCGGCCGTAGCCGATCACCCGGCCGAGCGCGACGAGCCCCGTCTCACGGGCCAGCTCGGCCGGCGAGCCACCGGTGGTGCTCGGCGAGGTGACCGCGTCCATGCCGAGTTCGTCGGCGATCCCCTCCAACCGGGCGTTGTGGTACCCGTCGGACACCAACGTGATCGGGCCGACGCCCTCGGCGTCCAGGATCCGGTCGGCCGCCGCGAGCGACTCCCAGGTGCTGTCCCCGTCATCGACGATGGTCAACGCGGACTCGGGGACGCCCTGACCCCGCAGGTAGGTGAAGCCGGCGAACGCCTCGGTGAACCGGTCACCGGGCTGCTTCGAGCCGGTCAGCACGATCCGCGGTGCCACCCCCTGCTCCCAGAGCGTCCGGGCATGGTCGAGTCGTCCCCGCAGCACCGGCGACGGCCGGCCGTCGTACTGCGCCGCACCCAGCACCACGATCGCATCAGCCGGTCGACGGTCGTCGCGCTGCGAGGCGACCTGCACCTGCACGAACGTCACCGTCAGGTAGGCCACCAGCACCGCCGCCGCAGCGACGGCGAGGCGGACGCCCCAGCGGATCACGACCCGGCGTCCTCCAGCCGCTCGAGCGCCACGCCGATCCGACGCAGGCACTCCTCCCGGCCCAGCGCCTCCATGGACTCGAACAGCGGCAGGCCGACCCGCCGACCCGTCAACGCCACCCGCAGCGGGGTCTGGAACTTCCGGAGCTTGACGTCCAACTCCTCGGCGAGCGCCGAGGTCCGCTCGTGCAGGTCGGCGGAACGCCACGGCCAGTCGGGCATGCGCTCGGCGAGCACCCCCAACCATGCCGGCGCGTCGTCGGCCATGGCGGCGGCCCAGGCGCCCTCGTCCACCGGCGGGTCCTCCACGAAGAGGAACTCGACCAGGTCCGGGACCTCGGACAGGGTCTCGACCCGCACCTGCACGTCGGCGGCGACCCCGGCGAACGTCTCGTCCCGGAACCGGTCGGCCCAGGGCGTCGCCTCCAGGAACGGCCGGGCACGCGCCAGGAAGTGGGCCGAGCCGAGCGCCCGGATGTGTTCGGCGTCGACGTGGCGGAGCTTGGCGACGTCGAAGGTCGCCGAGGACTCCCCCACGTCGGCGATGCGGAACACCGGCGGGAACTCCGCCAGCGGATCGGTCCGTACCTCGACCCCGTCCGGCGGACCCCAACCGAGGAGCGCCAGGTGGTTCACCATCGCCTCGCCCAGGAACCCACGGTCCCGGTAGTCGAGCAGCGACACGTCGTCCCGCCGCTTGGACAGCTTCTTGCGCTGCTCGTTGACGATCAGCGGCAGGTGGGCGAAGCGCAGGTCGTCGACGGGAGCGCCGAGCGCTCGGCGCAGCAGCAGGTACTTCGGCGTCACGTTCACCAGGTCCTCGCCCCGGATCACGTCGGTGACGCGCATGTAGACGTCGTCGACCACGTTGGCGATGAAGAACGTGGGTGAACCGTCCGCCCGGCGGATCACGAAGTCCTCGATGTGCTCCAGGTCGAAGGTGATGTCGCCACGCACCTCGTCCTGCCATCCGACCGACGACACCCCGAGAGCGGCCTCGTCGACCCGGAACCGCACCGCCCGGCCGTCCCCCGGCCCGAGTCCCCGGTCGCGGTCGGCCACGTCGTACGCCCGACCACCGGTGCGGTCCCGGTCGGACTCGGCCACGGGGTCCGACCAGTAGGCCAGCCCGGCGGCGAGGAGCTGCTCCACCGCCTCCTGGTGGGCGTCGAGTCGGGCCGACTGGCGGACCGGCGGTTCGTCCCAGTCCAGACCCATCCACTCGAGCGCCTCGAACACCACGTCGACCAGCTCGGGTCGGGACCGCTCCAGGTCGGTGTCCTCGATCCGCAGCAGGAACGTGCCGCCGACACTCCGGGCGGCCAGCCAGTTGAACAGGGCGGTCCGGGCGCTGCCGAGGTGCAGGTAACCGGTCGGGGCCGGGGCGAAGCGCATCCGGCGCTCGGCTGGGGATTCGCTCACGTGGCCACGGTAGTGGTCGGACGGGACGACGGATCGGCTCCTACCATGGCCGGGTGACCGACGAGCCGGAGGACCCGACACCGGAGGACCCGACACCGGAGGACGCGGCGGAACCGGCCACCGACGAGCCGGCAGCCGACGAGTCGCCCACCGACGGAGACCAGTTCGGCTTCCGCTTCGAACCCGGCGGCGCCGACGCGGCCGAACCGGTGACCGATCGCCGGCCCGACACCCGACGGGTCGCTGTGGTGATCGCCGCCCTGGTGGCCCTGGCGGTGGTCGGAGTCGGCTCGTTCGCGCTGACCCGGGGCGAGGACCCACCACCGGCCACCACGACGTCCACATCCACGTCGACGACGACCTCGACGACCATCTCGCCGGCGGTCGTGGTGGCCACGGCGACCCAGCCCAGCATCCAGGTCTCCTCCACTCCCCCGGCCGACTGGGACACCGCCGCCACCGCGGTCCGCTACGGGCCACCACCGCCACCCTCCAGCGGCGACGAGCTGGCCGGCGCCGGTGAGGCGCTCCCACCGCTCCCCCGGGACGACTACCCCATCGACGGCCGCCGGGTGACGCCCGCCGGCTGGGTGTTCTCGAACCCCACCTCGCTCGGCAACCCGTTCGTCATGCTCGTCACCGAACAGCGCGGCGACCACCTTCAGGTCCAGGTACCCGTCCGTCCGAACGGTACGGTGGGCTACGTCCGGGCCGACGAGGTGGAGCTGAGGACCATGGCCCAGCGGGTCGAGGTCGACATCTCCGACCGACGACTGCGGTTCCTCGACGGCGACGTCCTCGTCGCCGAGACCAGCGTGGTCGTCGGCACCGACGAGACCCGCACCCCGACCGGCAGGTTCTACGTGACGGACCGGGTGACCCAGGACGACCCGGACGGGTTCTTCGGGCCGCTGGTCTTCGCCACGAGCGCCTACAGCGAGCAGCTCGACGAGTTCGACGAGGGCGCCCCGGTGATCGCCTTCCACGGCACCAGCCGACCGGACCTGATCCCCTCCGCCGCCTCCAACGGCTGCATCCGGCTCCCGAACGAGGTCATCACGTTGATCGGCGACCGGCTGCAGCTCGGCGCCCGGGTCGACATCACCCCCTGACCGAACCGCCGGGGGGACCGCTCGTCTCAGACGTCGAGGTCCAGGCAGGACCGCCAGTCGGCGCGATGGCGCTCCTCGATCTGGGCGTGCGGGAGCCGCAGGACGTCCTCGGGCGCCGAGTCCGCGACCCGGCGCAGGTCCGAGTAGTTGTGCCGCAGGTGTACCTCGTCGAACCAGCCCGGCCGGATCCCGGCCAGCTCGGGGTCGACCCGGTCGTCGAGGAACCCCCAGACGATCAGACCGACCTGGACGTCGAACAGGACCGGCGCCCGACCGAACAGCCCGGACCGCTTGGTGGCGATCGCCGTGGCGCCGGCCAGGGCATCGGCCTCGTGCTCGCCGTCGAGCAGCGTCAGGCGCCCCTCGAACCGCCGGGCCAGCTTGAGGGCGTACCCCTGGTCGGGCCCCGGCGTGCCGAGCCGTTCCCCCTCGGGCTGCAGGCCCGGGACCTCCCCGGGACGGTCCGCCGTCCACGACCCCTCCCGCCGGGGCGGCGAGGTGTAGCTGCGGACGGTCTGGGTCGGACTGGTAGGGACGTACCGGGGTGCTGCCATGCGGCGCCGATCGTACCCCGGAGCCGGGCGGGAGCCGTCAGCCGGTGGCCGTCGTGTCGTCGGCGTGCAGCAGACCGAACACGATGCCGTCGGTCAGCGCCCGCCAGGACGCCTCGATGATGTTGGGCGAGACCCCGGTGGTCGTCCACGCCGCCTCGCCGTCGGTGAAGTCCACCAGCACCCGCACGACCGCCCCGGTGGCCGCCAGGCCGGGACCGGTCGGGCCGTCGAGCACCCGGACCCGGAAGTCCGTGAGCCGGATCCGGTCCAGCGCCGGGTACCGGGTGCTCAGCGCTGCGCGCAGCGCCTCGTCGAGCGCGTTCACCGGGCCGTTGCCCTCACCCACCGCCGCAACCCGTTCCGAGTCCACCCAGACCTTGACGGTCGCCTCGGTGGAGGTCTGCACCTCGTCGCCGGCACCGACCGGGCCATCGGGGTCGTCGGTGAGCGGGACCGCCCGGTGGTACGAGGACACCCGGTAGGCCTCGACCCGGAAGTACGGCTGCGCCCACCCGGTGGCGGCCCGCATGAGCAGCTCGAGCGAGGCATCGGCCGCCTCGAAGACGTACCCCTCGGCCTCCAGCTGCTTGAGCCGCTCGGTCAGCTCCGCCGCCGCCCGGTCGTCCAGGTCCACACCGAACTCGGCCGCCTTCATGGCCGTTCCCGAGCGGCCGCCCAGGTCCGACACGAGGACCCGGGTCCGGTTGCCGACAGTCGTCGGGTCGACGTGCTCGTAGCTCTCGTTGCCCGCCTTGCCGAGCGCCGAGGTGTGCAGCCCGCCCTTGTGGGCGAACGCCGACGAGCCCACGTACGGGTCCGCCGGGTGGGGCGGCAGGTTCACGAGCTCCGCAACGTGGCGCGACACCGAGGTGAGCCGCTCGAGCCGGCCCTCGGGCAGGGTCGCCACGCCCAGCTTGAGCGTCAGGTCGGGGATCACCGTCATCAGGTTGGCGTTGCCCGTCCGCTCGCCGTAGCCGTTGACCGTCCCCTGCACCTGCGTGGCACCGGCCACGACCGCCGCCACCGAGTTGGCCACGGCGCACCCGGAGTCGTTCTGGGTGTGGATCCCGACCTGCAGGCCGCCGAAGTGGCGGACCACCTGGTCCGTGAGCTCCTGCACCTGATGGGGCAGCGACCCGCCGTTGGTGTCGCAGAGCACCAGGCAGGACGCCCCGGCGGTCGCAGCCGCCTCCAGCACCCGGTAGGCGTACTCCGGGTTCGCCCGCAGTCCGTCGAAGCAGTGCTCGGCGTCGAAGAAGACCCGCAGGCCGGCACCGACCAGGAACCGCACCGAGTCCTCGACCATCGCCACGCCCTCGTCCAGCGTGGTGCCCAACGCCTCGGTGACGTGGAAGTCCCAGGACTTGCCGACGATGCAGACCGTCCCGACGCCCGCACCG
>SXMI01000290.1 GCA_005777415.1 Actinomycetota bacterium
CCGCCGGGCTGGGGGTACAGGACCGCCGACATGAGGATGGCGGAGCGGAAGCGCTCGTCCACGCAGCAGGGGTGGAACAACTTGGCGTAGGTCGTGGCGCCGCCGAGCGACAGGCCGGAGATGCCGAGCCGGTCCGGGTCGATCAGGCCCTCGAGCGCGCCGCCCGGCTGGTTCATGGCGAGCACCTGGTCGGTGACGAAGCGGACGTCGGCGGGCTGTTGCACGACGTCGCCGACCTGGCGCTGCTCGGGGGGGATCGCGTCGGTGGTGAGCGGGAAGTTCGGTGCCACCACGACGTAGCCGGCCCGGGACCAGGCCGACAGCAGGTCAGTGAACTTGCCTGAGTTCCCGGCCAGGCCGTGGGCGTGGACGATCATGGGGAACGGTCCGGGTCCGCCCGGGATGTGGATGTCGGTCGGCAGGACCCGCCCGGGCGTGGTGCCGGTCGGCCGTGACGGATCGGTGAACACCTCGGTGCGCATGGTGGTGGTGCCGTCTCCCGTGCTGATGGTGGTGGGTGGAGCTGTCGAGGTCGGTGTCGCCGTCGGGTCGGGGGCAGTCCCCGGGGTGCCTGACCCGTCGGGATCCCCGGCGCCGCCGCATGCTCCGGCGAGGACGACCAGCGCCGCGACCTGTGCGGCGATCAGGACGACACCGGCGGTCCTGCGGGTACTCGGCATCTCGGGAGACTAGGCCGGTCGGCGGGAGCCACAGGCCGTCGGCTCCTCACCCAGCGTGAACACCCAGGCGCTCGACAGGTCCGGCCGGTAGACCTTCAGGATCCGCCATCGCAGGCTGGCCTCGACCAGGGAGTCACCCTCCCGGTCGAGGGCTCGGCGCACCCGGTCGGGACGGTGGTTCCAGAAGTGGCACCGACGACCGTCCAGGTCGAACGAGATGCGTCCGTCCGGCTCGACCGTGCAGTGGTCGACGAGTCGGGTGAGGTCACCTGGATCGGTCTCCTTCGAGGCCAGGCGCACCTGGATGAAGTGCGGGTCGTGACCGTCTCGGTAGGAACCGCAGGATGCGGGCACGCCGGGATCGTCGATGCGCTGCTCGTCCACGTTCATCGCTCGGCCTCCTGTGGCGTGGTGGTGTCTCGTCGGACTGATCCGGTGCGGTGGTCGCTCCGTCTGCGAGCCCCGTCGGCATCGGCAGGGTGCCGGGCCCGGGGGAATGGGGCGACCCCCGGGCCCGACGCCGCCGGCGGACCGGCGGTCAACTCCGGCGCGAGTTGCGGTCCGACTCCGCTGGCTTCTCCTCTCCCCAGAGATCCAGATTCGAATCGGTGCGCCCGCTCCGGTGCTGCTCACGAACCATCCCAGAGGCATGTGACAGCGACTGGAAGGCCATGTCGCAGCCGAGGGCGTCGGCCCGGAACGCCTGCACGTTCCCGGCGCGGTAGCCCAGGGCGCCCGCCTCGCCGTAGACGTCCAACGCGGCGCTCAGGAACACGAACGTCCACCCCGCGGACTCGCGTTCGGTGATGAGATCCCGGATCCCGGACACCGTGCACTCCCGACTGTGGTTCTCGTGACCGTCGGTGATCGAGACCACGACCACCCCCTCGGCCGGCAGGCCGTGGGCGGCCCGCTCCTGTTCCCGACGGCGGGCCATGGCGATCACCCGGCCCGTGGCGTCGAGGAGCGGGGTCGCGCCCCGGGGGATGAACCGGTCCCGGCCCAGGGGACGGATCCCGGCGATCGGCGCGGCGTCGATCACCACCTCGTGGGCGTCCTGCGAGTCGAACTGGACCAGCGTCAGCACGGCGTCGTCGCCCGAACGCTGCTGGTCGGCCAGCCAGGTGTTGAACCCGCCGACGACGTCGTCGGCGAGCGTCTCCATGCTCCCGGAGCGGTCGAGCAGGATCACGAAGTGTGTGGCGGTCCCGCCGCTGCGGCCGCGTTCCGCCTGCCTCTTCCCGTTGCTCTTCCCCTGCTGCTTCGACTTCTTCGACTTCTTCGGCTTGCCGCCGGTCTGCTGCTGGTCCATCTGGTCGGTCCTCCTGTTCGGACTGTCGGGCCCTGCCCGGCTCTCTGACTGCCGGGCCGTCCCCGGCTCGACGGCGATCTGCCGTCCGGGGGTCGATCGAGCGACCCCGCACCGGAGGAGTCGGGGCGTCCGCTCGTGTGACACCCCGGCCCGGACGGGTGCCGGTCGGCGTCGTCACGGCCCTGGGCCACAATGAGGCCGGGACCGAACCCGGAACACCGGGAGTTCGGGCTCCGGACCGGTGGTGTCCGGGGGAGACGAGGGGAAGCGAGCCGCAACGGTGCACGACGACGAGTTGCCGCCAGACGACCAGATCGCCGAGTTCGAGATCGGCGAGGACGAGTGGCGCACGGTGGTCAGCCGTCTCCTGGTCTCGCTCGGGGACGACGAGCGGTCACCGACCGGCGGCCTCCACCTGGTCGTCGGCGGTGGTCGACGGCGCTGGGCGGCCACCGACGGCTCGCACCTGTTCGTGGTGGACGGTGCGGTCGACCACGGCAACGGTACGTTCCTGGTGCCACCCAGACTGCTCGAGGCGTGGCCGGCACTCGCAGGTGATCGTGGGGTGGTGACGCTTCAGGTGCCGGTCGTGCCGGACCCGGACCTCGACTCGGCCCGACTCGTCGGTGCCTCCGGGTCCAAGCTCACCGTGGACTGCACGATCGGGTCGGATCTGGACGTCGACGCGATCGTCTCCGCCCAGCGGGAACTGGAGCGCTACGACTGCGTGGTCGACGCAGCCGAGCTCGAGACCGCGATCCGGGTCGTGAGTCGCCCGCCGGCGGTGATCCTGGACGAGGACGACTTCGTGCTGCCGATGATCTGGTTCGGGTGCGGCCGCACCCGGGTGAGCCTCAGCGTGCTCTGGGGAGAGCTCGGTTCCACGACCTTCGACCTGCGGACCCCGTCACCGGGGCGGTCCTCCCTGCCGGTGTCGCCGTCGTCCCTGCGGGCCCTGGTCGCCGCGCTGGGCGAGGGTGAGGTCCGGCTCTCCTTCCCGGCCGATCGGTCCCAGGGGTTGCTCGTCACCCAGGACGACCTGGTGGGCCTCCTCATGCCCTTGGACGCCGACGGGTTCGTGCGTGACCACGTGGAGTCGCAGCTCGCCGAGCTGTTCGGCGACGAGGTCCGGCACCGCGACGTGGACGGCGACTACGTGCTCGCCACCGATGGTGTCCCGGTGTACGCCCGTCTGGTTCCGACCGACGGGTTCTCGTGGTTGCAGATCTTCGCCCAGGTCCTGACCGGGGTGGACGAGGAGGACCCCGACCTGCTGGCCGAGATCAACCAACTGAACGTGGCGACACCGCTCGCCAAGATCTCGGTCGAATCGGGGACGGTGGCGGTCCAGGGTGAGCTGGTCGCCGAGACGCTCGACGACGCCGAGGTCGTGACCCTGTACGAGCGGGTCCGCCGGGTCGCAGCCGACCTGGGCCCGGCGCTGGCGGTGCGCTTCGGAGGCCGACCGGCCGTGCCGGGCGAGGAGTTCCGATGGGCCCACTACGAGCAGACGGTGCTGCACGCCGAGCTGGATGCCGGCTCCTGGAGCCGGCTGAACGGCCCGGACGGTCTGGCCGCGTGGCCGTTCGACTCGCCGGTGTTCGTGGTCACCGCCGCCAATCCCGCCGGTCGGATCCGGTCCGACGGTGAGAACGCCGTGGCGAACGCCCGGCTCGCCGCAGCCCTGGTCCGGTCCCGGGCCGGCTTCTGTCGGGCGCTGGGGACCAGTGGCGACGGCACCCACCGGGAGGAGAGCTTCCTGGTCTGGGGGGTGACGGTCGAGACGGCGGTCGAGGTCGCCGCCGAGTTCGGCCAGGACGCCATCTTCGAGTTGACCGCCGACCAGATCTCGGTGGTCGGCGTTGCCGTGGCCCGCCGTTCCCGGCGGGGACGCCTCGACCTTCCCAGCGATCCCGTTGCTCCCACCGGTCCAGCGGACCCGGAGGACCCGTCGGAGTGATCGCGACCGGCCGATCGCTCGGGGTGCCGTGTCACTGTCACAGGCGTCTGCGACGATGCCTGCGTGAGGAAGCGCCCCGACAACCCGACCGGAATCCCGACCGACAACCCGACCGCCAACCCCGGCGGCCGGCGACCCGCACTCCCGGGTCACCGGTGCCATCTCATCGACATCCGACTCGTCGACCGGCTCCCGTTGCCGGGTGTCCCTTCGCTCGACCCGGATCGGGGGTCCCTCGGGCCTCGGGGCGGCGGCACCGCAGTTGTGGGCGCAGTGGACAGGCCCTGGCGGGCATGTTCGGTGCGACGGCCGGGGCGGCGGTCCTGAGCGCCGCCCGGAGATCGTCCGAGCCCGGAGCCGACGGCTCGGACGACCGATCAGTCGGCCGACACGGGGACGGTGGTCCGGGCGATGCCGTTCTCGCTGTCTTCGAGGGGCCTGAGCGCGCTCGGATCATCCAGCGCATGGCCCACCAGTACCGCGTTGCCCCTGATGTCGCCGAGGAGTGGTGTCAGGAGGCGTACATCAAGCTCCACGCCTACTTCTCGGTGCCGGGCCGCAGCGCACCTGAAGATCCGGTCGGCTACGTCATCACAACCGTCCGCAACGTGGCCAATGGCGCGTGGCGGCGGGCGGACAGGGACCCGGAGGTCCTCGTCGACGAAGCACCCGTCGTCGACCAGCCCGAGGATCCGTGGCCGTTGGGCGACCGCCACGACGGCGACCCGGTCCGGATCGAGCTCGAACTGGAGGCGCAGCGGCAGGGGTGGCAACCGTGGCTGCTGTCGGCCACGCTCAGCTTCGTGACCCTGGCGACCGCCGACGGCCCGCTCAACGGGCTCCCGAGGCCTCGTGCCGAAGCGCTCCAGGTCCTGGGCTGGCAGGCGCTCCACCTGGCCGGACGGGGGGAGCTGTGCGTGACGGACGCCCCGGCGAACGTCCGCCAGAACCGGAGCCGGGCCATCCGTCGGATCGTGTCCGAGGTACGGGCCGCGTACGAACGCGCCGCCGAACGTGGTGAGGTGGAACCTCGTGGATGAGGGCAGCTGGATCTACGACCCCGGAGTGGGGCAGGCCCGGTCGCGCGCTGCCGAGGTCCACGTGGCGCCGGATGGGTCCGTCGACCTCGACTTCGACGTGCCCGGCCCGGCCGGGACGGCCGTGGTGTCCTTCCCCGACGGGAGCAGTTGGACGGTGGACGAGGCCGACCCGTCGCGACTGGTGGCGATCCACCTGCCGGATCGAACCGATCGCGCCTGGCGGATCGTGAGGCGACTGCTCGGTCCGGGGGCCGATGAACTGCAGGCCCGAGCCGAGTTCGGTGACGACGACGCACCCCGGCGGCGGTCCGCCGATCGGACACCCCCTCGTCCGTATCGGACCCCGGTCCGCCGGTCGGGCGGTCCGATGGAGCTGGCGGCCCTCGCCGGGGCGATGGTCGTGTCCGCCGATGTGTCCGCCAGCCGGTCCGAGCCCCTCCTGGTGCGCATCGCTGCCGCGGTCACGCTCGCCGGTCAGCTGCGGTTCGTTCCCGAGCTGGACGTGTTCGACCCCGTGGACGGACCGGCGCTCGACATGGCCGAAGGGCTCGCCCCCCTGGTGCGACCCGAGCAGCTCGACCTCCTGCGGGAGGATGTGCGCGAGGAGTTGTCGGTGGCGATCACCCGGGTCGCCGGTGATCGCCCCAACCTCGGGAACCTCGCCCGGCGACTGCTCGATGGTACGGGCGTCGACGACGCGATCGGACCGGAGAGCGGGTCGGACCAGTTCGCCGTGGCCGCCATGATGGCTGACTTCCCGGAGAGTGACTTCCCGGCGTTCGAGTACCGGGATGGGTTCCCGGACTTGGCTGCGGCCGTCCGGGCCGGTTCCGAGTGGCCCCGGGTGCAGACGGCGGAGCTGCTCGTCGAGCAGCCCGACGGGAGCCAGGAGGCCCACGCCGTGTCCGTCGAGTGGGTCGAGGACCTGCTCCTGCGTGTCGCCGTCCCCGCCTCGGTCGACGTCGAGTGGATCGGGGTGCTCCGCGCCTCCGACCTGCTCCAGATGGCCTTCGCCCCCGTTGCGGAGTCGACCGGCCTCCGGCTGGCCCCCGGGGCGCCCGACGGCGGCTCACGGTCGGCCGCCATCGTCGTTCCGTCGGGCTACTCGGTGTCGGATCTGCGCTTCGTGGCCGGATCGGCCGGTTCGTCGGCCGGTTCGTCGGTCGATGGGACGGCGGCGTCCGCGGCCGAGCGGTTCCGCGAGGCGGTCGAGTCAGGCCGGTCCGCCGCCCAGCTGACCCGGGCTGCGCTCAGCGAGCAGCCCGGGGAGTGGCCTCCCGAGGTGGAGTCCGCGTGGGAGGAGTGCGCCCGGGCCTGGGGCGCTGCGGATGACCCCAGCCGGCGGAAGCTCGCCTCCATGTACGCCTCGGGCATCCGGCGGGCGATCGTCGACCCGCGTCTCGGCCTTCCCGATCGAGTCGCGCTCGACCTCATCAACTGGGGCTGAGCCCGTCCCCTCGGGCTGAGCCCGTCTCCCGGGGTTGCTTGCGCCCCCGGGCCTGGTCGCGGCCCGGGCAGGCGCGCCCGCCACGGGGCGCTCCCCGACCCGCCCGGTGGTCGGGCCTGCTGGTTCAGGGCTCGAGCAGCGCATCACCGAACTGACGGAGCAGCCGCCCGTCGGGCGCGAACCGCTCGAACCACTCGGCCTCGTCCTCCAGCATTCGCTCGAACCGCTCGGCGGCGTCGTAGCGGTGGGCGCTCGACGCGAACAGCCGTCGGCCCATTCCCTCGGAGGCGATGCCGATGGCGCCCGCCCGCTCCAGGAACTCCCGGGGGTCGGCCGAGCGGGGCAGCTCGAAGCTGAACGACGCCACGTGGCCGTGTTCGACCACCTCCACCAACTCGAGTGTCCCCGGTTCGACCTCGACGGCCACCACCACGTCGCCGAGGCCGACGTGGTGGACCAGGAACGGCACGTTGGCGATCCGGAACCGGCCCTGGCCGAGTGGAACGGCCCACACGCACTCCGAGGGGATCTCCGGATGCTCCAGCGGGATCCGGAGGTGGACGTGCTCCGTGGCCCGGGTCGGGTGCTCCCCCGACGGTTCGCCACCGGTCGCCCCGGATCCGGTCGTCTGGTCGGAGTCCCCAGCGGTGGGGCTCGGGGACTGCTCGGGTCGGTCGGTCGGTGTCACGGCTACCTCGGTTCATCGTCGTGAGGCCGCTGCGGCCGATCCACCCGCCCTGCGGGCGGCGTGTCCGACCAGCGTGCGCCCGACGGGCGGTCGCTGTCAGCGGGCACGTGTCCCCGCACCGGGGCCGGGTAGCGTGCCGCCATGGACCAACCCAGGATCGATCTCCGCGGCGCGCGGGTCATGGTGACGGGAGCCAGCGGAGGGCTCGGTGCGGCGATCTGCTCGGAGCTCGCCCGTCGCGGCGCCGAGCTGGTACTCACCGCCCGCCGCCGGGAACTGCTGGTCGATCTGGCGGCGCGGACCGGTGGCGAGGTCGTGGTCGCCGACCTGGCCGACCGGCTCGACGTGGACCGACTGACCGAGGAGGCCCTCGGCTGCGACGTCCTGGTGCTCAACGCCGGCATCGGCAACGACGGTCCGCTCGAGGAGGCCACGGCCGATGGCGCCGACCTGGTCCTGGACGTCAACCTGCGGGCCCCGATCCAGATGTCGCTGGCGTTCGTGCAGCATGCGCTGGCCGAGCGCCGGCGGGCGGCCCTCGTGACCGTGGGGTCGCTCTCGGGCATCGTCGCCACCCCCAACACCCGCATGTACAACGCCACGAAGTTCGGGTTGCGCGGCTTCACCCTGTCGCTGCACCAGGACCTGTTGGGCACGTCGGTCCACGCCTCGCTGGTGGCCCCGGGGTTCATCCGTGACGCCGGCATGTTCGCGGAGAACGACATCGAACTGCCCCCGGGCGTCCGGACGAAGTCCCCCCAGGACGTGGCCGACGCCGTGGTCAGAGCCGTCGAGTCCGGCGACGCCGAGGTGTTCGCCGCCCCGCCCGAGCTCCGGGCGGTGGCCAAGTTCTCCGGTCTCCTGCCCGGCCTGTCGGCCTCGATCCAGCGCCGCCTCGGCGTGTCGGAGCGGACCTCCAGCCGCTGAGTCGCCGCCTGTCCGGCATCCCCATCGGGCTGCGGCGGACACGCCACCGGGGGCCGGGACGTCGCCCGGGGCCATTCGGTCCGACGCGGTGGCCCAGTCCTGCGCGACGATGCCCGGCATGAATGACATGACAGCCGGTCTGGGCGGTGCCATCGCGATGCAGATCGTGATCTCGCTCGTCGTGGCCGGTGTGATCTCGGTGGCGGTGATCTGGTTCGTCCGCCGGTCGCTGTTCGGCCGGAGTCGCGGGAAGCAGGAGCAGATCAACCAGCTGCAGACCACCGGAGCCAAGGCCCGGGCGATGATCACGGCCGTGCAGCCGACCGGGATGATCGTGAACCACATCTACCTGCGCAGCGTCGTTCGCTTCCGGCTCGAACCGCTCGACGGCTCGCCGCCGTTCGACACCGAGAAGACGATGATGCTGGCGCAGACGAACATGCCCCAGATCGGTGACCTGTGGCCCGCCTGGTACGAGCCGACCAACCCGCAGCAGTGCGCAGTGGCCCAGGTGAACGCGCTGACGACCGATCAGATCCCGATGTTCCGGGAGTTCGGGATCCCGCACCCCCTCGACCGGGGTGAGCCGGCACCGCCGCCCCCGGCGACCTGAGTCGGAGCGAGGCCGCGTGAGCGGACCGGGGCCGCGCCCTCGCTGACGGTCCCGGACCGCGACCGGGGTACCGTTCGGCCGTGGTTGGTGCAGCGGTGGTCCTGGTCTCGGGCGGGCTCGACTCGGCCACGGCGCTGGCCTGGGCCGTCGACCGGGGTCTGGACTGCCACGCGCTCAGCTTCCGCTACGGCCAGCGGCATGCCGTCGAGCTCGAGGCGGCGGCCCGGGTGGTGGCGGATCAGGAGCGCCGCAGCGGGGTGCAGGTGCGCCACGAGGTCCTCGACCTGGACCTGGGTCGCTTCGGCGGATCGTCGCTGACCACCTCCGACCCGGTGCCCCGGCACGCCGACGTCGCCGAGGTGGCTGCCGCTGCGGCCGAGTCCATCCCGACGACCTACGTCCCGGCGCGCAACACCGTGTTCCTGAGCCTGGCGCTGGCCTGGGCCGAGGTGCTCGGCGCCGCCGACATCGTGATCGGCGTCAACGCCGTCGCCTACTCCGGCTACCCGGACTGTCGACCCGAGTTCCTGAGGGCCTTCGAGTCGGTCGCGAACCTCGCCACCCGCGCCGCGGTCCAGGACGGCGTGCGCACCACCGTGCACGCGCCGCTGGTGTCGCTCACCAAGGGCGAGATCGTCACGCTCGGGGTGTCGCTCGGTGTCGACTACTCGATCACGACCTCGTGCTACGACCCCGATCCCACCGGAGCGGCCTGCGGGACCTGCGATTCGTGCCTGCTCCGGGCCGCCGGGTTCGAGGCGGCGGGAGTCGCCGACCCGACCCGCTACGCCGCCCTCGACGGACCGGGCTGAGCATGGCCTACCGGGTGGTCGAACTGTTCCCCACGCTCCAGGGCGAGGGCACGCACGCCGGCCGGGCCGCGGTCTTCTGCCGCTTCACCGGGTGCAACCTCTGGTCCGGGAGGGAGGAGCACCGGGCCACCGCGATCTGCCGATTCTGCGACACCGACTTCGTCGGGACCGGTGGTCCCGGGGGCGGCGTGTTCCCCGACGCTGCCGCGCTGGCCGATGCAGTCGCCCGGTGCTGGGCCGACGGGTTCGGGTCCGGCGGCGACCCCTATGTCGTGTGCACCGGCGGGGAGCCGTTGCTCCAGCTCGACCCGGCGCTGATCGACGAGTTCCACGGCCGGGGGCTCACGGTCGCGGTCGAGACCAACGGGACCCTGCCGGTTCCCGCCGGCGTCGACTGGGTGTGCGTCAGCCCGAAGGCCGACGCCGAGGTGGTCGTCGACCGGGCCGACGAGGTCAAGGTCGTCGTCCCGCAGGATCGGGGCGACCCCGAGCGATGGTCCGGGATCGAGACCGACCACCGCCTGGTCCAGCCGATGGACGACCCCGACCCGGCCGTGGCCCGGGCGAACACCGACTGGGCCGTGCGCTACTGCCGGGAGCACCCCCGGTGGCGCCTGAGCCTGCAGACCCACAAGTATCTGGGCATCCCCTGAGCCGAGTCGGGAGCGAGCCGGTGGAGATCTTCAAGGAGTTCCGGGTCGAGGCCGCGCACCTGCTGCCGAACGTGCCCGAGGGACACAAGTGCCGGCGCCTGCACGGCCACTCGTTCCGGATCGCCGTCCATGTGGCCGGCGAGGTCGGCGAGTCGACGGGGTGGGTCTGCGACTTCGCGGAGCTGACGGCGGCCTTCCAGCCGTTGTTCGATCAGCTCGACCACCGGTACCTGAACGAGGTGCCGGGTCTGGACAACCCGACCAGCGAGCGGCTCGCCGAGTGGGTCTGGGACCGGCTGGTGGACCAGCTCCCCGGGTTGAGCCGGGTCGTGGTGCACGAGACCTGCACCAGTGGGTGCGAGCACCGCGGCTCCACCCGACCGCAGCACCCGCACCCGACCTGAGCCCCGGGGCCCACGGGCCCCGGGGCGAACGGCGCACCCGTTCGCGTCAGGCAGCCAGGGCGAACGCACTGGCGTGCAGGACGTTCGAGTCCCAGGTCAGGATCTGGCCCTGGACCCGACGGGACTGCAGGTGGTGCTCCTCGCCGAGCCCGACGCCCGGGGCGACCGTGCGTTCGGCGCGCTGCACCCGCTCCAGGAACCGCAGGGCCCGGTCGAGCGATGGACGCCCGGTGACCTCGTCGGGTGCGTCGAGCAGGATGCCGCGGACCAGCGGCGTCCACTGCGCTCGGAGCAGTTCGGGCGAGCCGAACAACTCGACGGCCACGACCTGCTTGCCGTGGCACACCACCACACCGCACTGTCCGGGCAGTGGCCCGCGTCGGGTGAGGTCCTCCAGCGCACGTCGCCGGTGGTCGTCGCGCTCCAGGACCTGATCGGCATCGGCCACGTTCCGCGTCGGTGACTCGAGGAAGCAGGCGTGGAGGGTCTCGTCGACCCCGGCCCAGACCGCTGACTGGTCGCTGTGCTTGGCGCCGAATCGCTCGACGTGGTCCCGGACGCCGCGCTGCTTGTTCCGCCGGACCCCCCGGGGTGCGAACGACCTGCCCTTGCGGAACTCGCGACCACCGGACCACCGGCCGGCCTCGACGCAGGACACCGGGACCTCCAGGGTGCTGCCGGGGGGAACGACCACGCTCACGTTGAACGTCCGCTGCTGCAGCCCACCCCGGATGGTCTCACCCTCGACGAGCAGGACCGGGTCGGCACCGGGGTTCGTCACCCGGATGGTGGGCACCGAGGCCGACTCGATCTCGGCGACCTCGAGCGCAGCGCCGTCACCGGTCAGGACGCGGGGCGCGTCCAGGCCCGGCAGGAAGATCGGGATCAGCGTGACGCCGCCCCGGGTGATGCCCCGGCCCCGGGCGCTCCGGGAGAGCAGGCCGATGGGGGGCGGGGGAGTGGGGGCGGGTGGGGTGAGCATGATGACTCCTCGGATGGTCGTCCGACGGGACCGACAGGGCCCATCGGGGGCCGCTCCTCCGGCGGCCTCATCACAACGGAGTCAGGGTGTGCGCTCGTGTGACACCCCCGTCCGGTCCCGGACGCGGGACGTCCCGGGCACGGGGCCCGGGACGTCCGTGAGGGTTGGTGTCGGCCGCGGTCCGGCCGACGGGTGGTCGGGCTCAGGCCTGACCGGTCTGGAAGGAGTAGGTGTGCTGACCGTCGGCTCCCGAGAAGGTCTGCGTGAAGTTCTTGGTGCCGGTCATCGTGAAGATGCCGCCGCCCTGCACGTCCGGCGGGACGTCGACGACGGGGATCGCGATGTTCGGGATCGTGACGCTGGAGAGCAGCGAGTTGAGCGTGTTGCCCAGGGTGCCTCCGGCGCCGATGCCCACGAACACCGCCCCGCCGAGCACGTCGTCGCACAGCCCCAGGCAGGGGATGTTGGAGACGATCACGTTGAAGAGCGACCCGATGTTGTTGAAGAGGGCGTCGAGCACCAGGTTGATGATCGCCTGCTCGCTGCTCGGCAGCGTGGCCGTGGCGAGGAGGCTGTTCAGCACGTTCTTGAACGTGGTGGCCAGACCGTTCGCACCGGTCGTGAGCGAGTTGATCGTGTCCTCCTCGGCGGCCCAGGTGTAGGTGCCGAAGACCGTCAGCTTGTTGCTCGAGTTGAACACGTCGAGGACGTCGAGCGGCTTGATGTTGTTGAACGTCACCGCAGCCTGCTGGCCACCCGAGAGGGCGTTGGTCTCACCCTCGCTCAGGCCGTTGACCTTGTCGCCGGTCACGACCCAGGTCTCGGCCGAGTTGGCCTGACCGATGGTGACCTTGAAGGCGATCTGGATCAGGTAGGCCTCGTCGTCGCAGTTGGGGATCGCCACGCAGGCGCCGAAGACACGGACCTCGTCCTGGGAGTCGTTCGAGGTGATGCTCGTCGCCTTGAGCGACCAGTTCTTGGACACCGGCGCCGGCGGCGGCACGCACGCAGCGGCGATCAGTCCGATCGCCGCCACCAGACCGACCACGGCCACCTTCACGGAACGACCCCTCATGACAACTCCCTCGTTCAGTGGTCGGACCGATTCCCGACCGCCCATGGCGCACGTACGCATCGAACGTGACCCTGTTCACCTTACGGACGCGCCCGTGTCGCGTCCAGAACTTCCGAACCTTGTTCACCCGCTCCACACCTGCTGGTCGGGCGGTTCCCACTCAGCGCATCGAGCGGAACGCGCTCCGTACTTCTTGGACGTACAGGTCGGGCTGTTCGAAGGCCGCGAAGTGGCCGCCGCGGTCCAGTTCGCCGAAGTGCCGCAGGTCGCTGAAACGCTGTTCGGCCCACCGTCGGGAGGTCCGGAAGATCTCCTTGGGAAAGATCGAGCAGCCGACCGGCACCGAGATCGGTGAGAAGTCGGGTTGCTTGAACGACTCCCAGTAGAGCCGGGCCGAGGACGCCGCCGACCTCGTGGTCCAGTACGCCATCACGTTGTCGAGCAACTCGTCGGCGGTCAGGGCGTTGCGGGGGTCACCGTCGCAGTCCGTCCAGGCCCAGAACTTCTCGACGATCCATGCCATCTGTCCGACGGGTGAGTCGGTCAGTCCGTAGCCGAGCGTCTGCGGTCGCGTGGACTGCTGGGTCGAGTACCCGTTGTCCCACTGCTGGTAGTGGTCGAATGCCGCCAGCGATGCCAGTTCCGTCTCGGTCAGGTCGTCCATCGTGGCCGGGTCCGGGAGCACCAGCGGCATGTTCATGTGGATCCCCGCCAGGTGCTCCGGATGACCGGAGCCGAGCGCGGCGGTGACCATCGATCCCCAGTCGCCGCCCTGGGCGCCGAAGCGCTCGTAGCCGAGTCGGAGCATCAGCTGCTCCCAGGCCGCCGCGATGCGCGGCACGCCCCAGCCGGGTTCGCTCGGCTTGTCGCTCCAACCGAAACCGGGCAGCGACGGGCAGACGACGTGGAAGGCGTCGGCGGCATCGCCACCGTGGGCGACCGGGTCGCTGAGCGGTCCGACGACCTTCAGGAACTCGACGACCGAGCCCGGCCAGCCGTGGGTGATGACCAGTGGTAGGGCGTCGGGTTCGGGGGAGCGGACGTGGAGGAAGTGGATCCCGAGCCCGTCGATCGTCGTCCGGAACTGGCCGAGGCCGTTGAGTTGTCGCTCGACCCGTCGCCAGTCGTAGTGGTGCCGCCAGTGGTCGGCGAGCTCACGGGTGATCGTCAGCGGCATGCCCTGCGACCACGGCTCCTCGCCGCCGAGCACCGTCTCGGCCTCGGGCCAGCGGGTGCGGTCGAGCCGGTCGTGGAGGTCGGCGAGCTCTCCGTCGTCCACGGAGATGGTCAGCGGGGAGATGGCGGTCGGGGAGGTGCTGGTGTCGTCGCTCACGAACGGCAGGCTAGGCCCGGATCCCGCCCCGCACGACGCCGTCCCGGTCGGGTGCGAGACTCCTCGGGTGCACGGAGAGGTGAGCGGCTCGCTGTTCGACGACCTGGTCGCCGAACTGGAGGTGCTGGACCCGACGCTCGCAGGGTCGGCGACGCAGGCGCTGAGCGATCTGCGCGAGCAGGTCGAGGAACAGGCGTCGGCCGCCGCCGCACTCCTGGACGGCCACGACGAGGGGGCGGTCCTCCGGGTGCCGAAGGGTCGTCTCGCGGACCTGCAGCAGTGCGAGCGTCTGGCGGTGGCACGACACGCCCGGCCCGACGGTGGGCCGCCGGGTGTGGCGGCGCTCCGCGGCGTGGCCCTGGACCGCTTCGTCCTCCTCGAGCTGACGCAGGGTCCGATCGTGGACCCACTCGAGGAGCTCCTCTCGGTGCTCGACGTCCAGGGCGAGCTCGAGACCTGCGACCAGGTCGTCGCTGCGGCCTCCGCCGAGCCCGGGTTCGCCGACGACCTGGCGGGGGCGGCTGCGGTCTGGCGCGGTGTCCCGAAGTCGTGGTGGCCACGAGTGCAGAGCCCGGCGGTGGCGCAGCTCGCCGATGGTCGGGTCGTCTGCTCCGGCAAGCTCGACGTCGAGCTGGGCGGCGTGCTGACCGGCCATCCGGGGGTGGTCGTCGAGGTCAAGTCGGGTGCGCCGCGACCGGCCCACGTGGAGGAGGTTGCGCTCTACGCGCTGCTCGTCGGCTGGCGTGACGGGGTCGTACCGTCCTTGGTGGTCCGGTGGTACCCGGACCACCCGGCGGCGTGCCTGCCGGTGGACGCCGGTCTGCTGGTCTCGGCGGCGACGCGGCTCGGCGACGCGATCGGGCAGTGGGCGCAGCTGATCGTCGGCCGCAGGCCGGGGGAGACGCCGGGGCCGTGGTGTCGGTGGTGCCCCGACGCCGCCGTCTGTCCGAGCGCCGCCGCCACGGTTGAGCCGACTCGGGACGGGGCCGAGGATCCGGGCGACGAGGTCGAGTGGGAACCCCCGGTCGACGAGGTCGGACCGTGAGCCCCGATCCGGCGGCGCGGGCCGAACTGCTCGTCGGGGCGCGGGACCGGTTGCAGGCATCGCTCGACGACCTGCTCGGCGACCGGCTCCGGGCGAGCGGCCGGCCGCCCCGGGACCGTGCGAGCTGGGTCGAAGCAGGCTGGATCGAGATCCGGGAGATCGACGTCGTCGGCCGCTGCGCCGCCCGGTTCGCCCACCCCGAGCCATGGCAGTGGGGCGAACTGACGACCGTCACCGCCACCCGGACGCTCGGTCGGCTGGTGCTCCGCCAACGGGACCCGTCGGAGCCGGCCGATGCGACGCTCGAGCGGATCCTGGCCGATGTCGACGCACTGCCGGCGTGGTTGGCGAACGGCCTGGAACCGCTCGACCGGTCGGCCACCGCTGCGGTTCGCGCGTCGGTACTCGCCTGGGTCGCCGACGCACTCACCCCGGTCCGGGACCGTTCCGACCTGGTGTGGGACGGTCCCGGGGGACCGGTCGACCTGCCGGGCCGGTCCCTGCGACTCACGGCCCGGTGGGATGCACGACTGGGTTCCCGTCGGTCGCCGACCACGCTCCTGGTGCACTCACCCCGGGCCACCGACGCGGCGGCCGATCAGGTGCTCGCCGGGTTCGTGGCGCTCGTGGGCTGCTTCTGGTCCGAGGCCGTGCCCGAGCGGGTCCGGTTCTCGACGGCGGGCACGGGATCGACCCGTGCCGTGGCCGTGACCGAAGCGGTGCTCGGGGCGGCGGTCGACCGGGTCGTCGAGCTGGTGGGTCACTCGCTCGCACCGGAACGGGCCCCGTTCACCGGCGGCGGCTGGTGCCGGTGGTGTCACCGTCTGGACGTCTGCGAGGTGGGTCGTGCTGCGGTGTCGCCGCCCGACGCCCCGGCGCCGGCCTGAGGTGGTCGACGGACCGTCCGGTGCTGCGACTCAGGGGGCGGGCTCGACCGCCACCGCCGGCCCGCAGGTCGCCGGTGTGGTGAGCACCGGGTTGCAGCGGGCCTGGACGCGTGTCGGGAACTCGACCACGTAGCCGGCGGGGAACTTCGCTTCGCCCTTCGGGAAGTCGCTGTGGACGACCTGCCCGCCGGAGCTCAGCGCCCGGTCACGTTGCGAGACGCTGGGGTTGACGACGTCGGCATCGGATCGGGTGCGGACCAGGTAGCCCTGTTCGACGAGGGACCGGATCTCGGTGCCGTCACCCGGGTCGTTCACCTTGAGCACCCCGGCGTGCGGGGCTCCGAACCCGGCGCTGGTGAACATCAGCGCACCCTCCAGGTTCGGGTGCAGGTCGAGGTAGCGGTCCTGGACCGCCCCGGGGTTGTCGACGAAGAACAGGAAGCGGCCCCGGGCATCGGCGACCGAGGGCCACCCCGTGGTGGTCACCGCCGTGGACAGGTCCGCGGCGTCCCCGCGGACCTGGTCGGGGGTGATCAGGCGGTCGCCGAGCACGGAGGCGATCTCGGACTCGACCACGGCCAGCTGGGTGGCGTCGAACGGGGTGATCGGTGTGACGTCGAAGGGGGCCGGAAGAGCGTCCTCCTTCATCTCGAGGTTCACGATGATCGGGAGGTGCTCGGGGTTGGCGTCCGAGAACGTCCGCAGCTCACCGAGGCAGGCCACCAGCGTCGGACACGTCGACAGGTAGTTGATCTCCTGGATGTGGAGCACCTTGGTGCCCGGCTGGTCGACCCCGGTGGGGTAGGGGTCGTTGAGGAGCTGGGCGGCCAGCGGGTTGGCGAAGCGCCCGCCCTCCGGGTCGGCGAACAGGTCGAGCTCGAAGGTGCGCAGTCCCGACGCGAGCTGCTGGCTGAGCGGTCGATGTCCGTAGTTCAGCTGTGCGGGGTCCAGTCCCGAGCCGGCCAGATCGGGGAACAGGTTCGAGCCGATGGTCAGCACGTTGAGCAGACCCAGACTGGGCCCGACGATGTAGGAGTTGTGGGTCCCCAGGTACTGGAGCTCGTTCATGGCGACGAGTTCGTCGCCCTCGGGCACCGTCGGCTCGACCGGCGGCGGGGGCTGCATGGTGCACGCCCCGAGTACCGCCACGATTCCCGCCACTGCCAGTACCGCTGCTCGCCGCACGCTCGCCCCCGTTCGCTCGGGGCATGGTGCCGCATCGGCCATGCGGAGGCAAGGTCAGCTCCATCGCGGGTTCAGCTCGTGTTCACCCGGCCGCGACGTTGGGCCTGTGGTCGCTCAGCCGGCGCTCCCTGCCGGCTCGACCCCGGGCGGGGAGCCGACGATGTAGATGAGGTCGCCGGTGGCGACCACGACGGCGGAGGCCGTCCTGACCTCGACCTCGCAGAACACCACCCGTGTGCCCCGGCGCGTGACCCACCCCTCGGCCACCAGGTCCTCCTGGCGGACCGGCTGCAGGTACCGGACGGACATCTCGATCGTCGAGTAGATCCGCCGGTCGTCGTAGGCCGTGCCGATGGCCGGGACGACCGAGGTGTCGATCAGCGTGGCGATCGCACCACCGTGCATCAGCCCGGTGGCCTGGTTGAGCTCGGGGCGCCACGGCAGGCGCATCCGGGCGTAGTCGCGTCGCAACTCGTCGACCTCGATGCCGACGAGGTTCGGGAACCACTGCTGGTCAGGGCCGCCGAAACGCGACCATCGCTCCAGGACCGAGGGGCTCAGGAGGTCGAACTGCTCGGCGCGCCAGGACGTCACCGCCGGAGTCTGCCCGACCGGCCGGACGCATGCGGCGGATCTGCCGGATGCGACGCACGACGGCCTCGGTGCGTAGCGTGGTCGGGCACCTGCTCGCGCTGGTCCCCGGGCCGGCCGACTCCCGGAGGACCACATGCCCGAGGCGTACATCATCGACACCGTCCGAACCCCGGTCGGCAAGCGCGGCGGATCGCTCTCCCAGATCCACCCGGCCGACCTGGGTGCGCACACGCTCCGCGCCCTGATGGAGCGGACCGGGATCGATCCGGGCGCAGTGGACGACGTCGTCATGGGGTGTCTCGACACGATCGGCTCCCAGGCCGGTGACATCGCGCGCACGGCCTGGCTGGCCGCCGGGCTCGCCGAGCACGTGCCCGGGACGACGGTCGACCGCCAGTGCGGGTCGTCCCAG
>SXMI01000291.1 GCA_005777415.1 Actinomycetota bacterium
CGAACGAGGCGCGCTGCCAAACTGCGCCACCACCCGTGGGCGGGTCATCGTAACCGCCGGACGTCGGCGGCGGTAGCGGAGCCCTCAGGCGTCGACGGGGCGATCGCCGAGCACGTCGGCCACGACGTCCTGGAGGCGGAGGGCGTCCAGCGGCTTCACGAGTCGGGCGTCGGCCCCGCTCTGCTCGGCGAGGAGCGAGTCGGCCGCCCGGTCGAGGAGCAGCACGATCCGCTGCGACGGGATCCGACCGGCACCCGACTCCAGCCGGAGGTGCCGGCAGGCCGCCAGCCCACCCATGTTGCCGATCTGCATGTCGAGGATGACCAGATCCGGGTCCACGGTCCGCACGGCCTCGATCACGTCGTGGCCGGCCGTGACCTGTGCCAGTCGGGTCCCGTCGTCGACGAGGGCGGCGTCGACCTCGGCGGCGATGGCGTCGTCGTCGCAGGCGAGCAGGATGGTCCTCACGGCCGTTGAGGCTAGCGGGGCGTCGGCCCGGCGCCGACATCGGCGGCCGGGGCGAAGAGCAGGTCGGCGAGTCGGCCGAGCGCCGACAGGTCCGTGACCTCGACCGGCTGGATGGGGACGCGCACCACCGGTGCCGGAGCGACCCGTTCGGCCAGTCCGGACAGGTGGACCTCCTCGGCCGCGGCCAGCTGTCGGGCGTCGGCCAGACAGGTGTAGAGGTCACCCAGGTCGGTCCCGGCGAGCGTTGCGGCCCGGGCCCGCACGGCGGTCCCGGCGAGCTCCGGGCGGTCGGTGGAGAACTCGAACGAGGGCTGCATGCGGTTCACCACCAGCCCGCGCACGTCGATGCCCAGCTCGCCCAGCCGGTCTGCGAAGAACCCGGCCTCGGCGACGGTGTCGGCCTTCGGTGACGCCACCAGGATGAACGAGGTGTCCGCTTCCCGCAGCAGCGAGTCGACCCGCTCGGCTCGTCGGGCGAACCCCTCCTCCATTCCCTCGAACGCCTGGAAGAACGAGATGGCGTCACCGATCACGTCGGCGCCCACGACCTTGGCCAGCGAGCGGGTGACGGCGGCGGCGGCCAGGTTGACCGCCCGGATCGGGCCGCGTGACGGGCTCACGAGCACCTTGTAGATCCGGTGGTCGAGGAACTTCGCCAGCCGCTGGGGAGCGTCGATGAAATCGAGGGCGTTGCGGGTCGGCGGCGTGTCGACCACCACCAGGTCGTAGTCGCCCTCCACCGCCAGCTCGTAGAGCTTCTCGGACGCCATGTACTCCTGGGTGCCGGACAGCGACCCGGAGATGTTCTCGTAGAACGTGTTCGACAGGATCTCGCGGGCCTGGTCCTCGTCGGCGGCGTAGCGACGGACCAACCCGTCGAAGGTGGACTTGGTGTCCAGCATGAGGGCGTGCATCTCACCGCTCCAGTCGCCGGAGATGGTCGAGGCCGTGTCGCTGAGTCCCTCCAACCCGAGCGCGTTCGCCAGCCGTCGCGCCGGGTCGATGGTGACGACCACGGATCGCCGACCCCGGCGGGCGGCCTCCATGGCGACGACGGCGGCCGTCGTGGTCTTGCCGACACCCCCGGAGCCGCAGCACACCACGACCCGACTCCCGTCGACGATCTCGCCGAGCCCCGTCCCGCTCATGCCCGGGGCTCCGACTCGAGCGAACCCAGCTGCTCGATGAGGGCGGCGGCCAAGGTGTCCAGCCCGGCGCGACCCAGGTCCGAGGTGAACAGGTCGGGCAGCAGCAACTGGGGGAGCGGCAGTTCCTCGGCGAGTCGGGTGAGTTGCTCCTGTTGGAGGTCGCTGCGGGCGGTCCGGAACCGGGCGGCGCCGCGCAGTGCCTCGGCCTCCCCCTCGACCAGGGCCACGCCGGCTGCGGCCGCAGCTACCTCGGGGTCCACCGCCAGTCCGGCGAGCGGTGGGTGGACGCCGTTCACCACGACCGGTCCGAGCGCCACGCCGACCCGGTCCTCGAGGCTGTAGGCGGTCTCGACGAGCTCGTTCACTGGGGTCTCCTCCGGTGCGGTCACCAGGAGTATCCGGCAGCGGTCGGGGTCGCCGAGCAGATCCTGGACGTCGCGGGCCTGGGCGTTGATGGGTCCGACGGCGACGGCGTCGAGCAGTCCGCTGGCCGACTGGAGGAAGGTGATCGCGTGGCCGGCCGCCGGGGCGTCCACGAGGACCAGGTCGAAGGTCCCGGAGCGCTCGAGCTGCTTGACCTTGCCCAGGACGAGGATGTCCCGGATGCCGGGGATCGCCGTGGAGATCATGTCGAGCAACCCCGAGCTCACGAGCCGCTTGGAGAGCCGCTGCAGTCCCCGTTCGTTGAGGTAGTCCAACAGCGCGTCGTCCGGTGTGACGGTCCGGGCGTGGACGCCCGCATGGTCACGAGCGGCCTCGACCAGGACCTGTTCGTCGTAGGAGAGTCGGCCCGTCTCGAATGCCGAGGCCATGGAGTCCTTGCCCTCGACCTCGACGATGAGCACCCGCAGCCCCACCGACGACGCGGCCACGGCCAGCGCCGCGGTGACCGTCGTCTTGCCGACACCGCCCTTCCCGGCGACGATGATCACGCCGGAGGTGGTGAGAAACTGCGCTGGTTCCACAGAGTTCCTTCGGTCGTGGATCGAGGCGGACGGATCGACGGAGGCACGCCGGTGAGGCGACGAGCAGATGCGGGTCCGAGGCTACCGGGGAGCTCGCGCCGGGCTGTGCTCGCCCTCGTGGCCCTGGGCCTCGCCGCGGTCCCGCTCCTGGGCGGGCTCACCGGTTCCGCTGGCGCCGCCGACGCATCCGGCGTCCAGGACGAGCCGGTGCCGACCACGACCGGACCGGACCGGGCCGACCGCGACGCGCCGGCCACCTGCGAGGAGGTGGGGTGCCTGGACGTCGTGGCGGTCGACGGCCTCCTCGATGAGATCGAGGCCGACTTCGTGATCGACACGCTGGCGGGCGCCCGGGCCGCCGACGGGGTCGTCGCGGTCGTGCTCCAGCTGGACTCGGCCGGTGCGGCGGTCGACGACGCCCGGCTCGCCCAGGTGGCGACGGCGATCGCGAGCGCCGACGTGCCGGTGTCGATCTGGATCGGCCCGTCCGGGGCGACCGCCCGCGGTTCGGTGGTGGATCTGGTGCAGGTGGCGGACTCCTCGGGCATCTCCCCGGGTTCGACGATCGGCGACGCCGGACCGCAGGTCCTCGACCCGGAGCAGTTCGGCGACCTGCTGGTGGGCGGTGCCTCCGTGGCCCGCACCGAGGTCCTCGGCGCCCAGGAGGCGGTCGATGCCGGGGTCGTGGACCGGTTCTCGCCCACGGTGCTCGAGCACATCGTGGGGCTCGAGGGCGTCCGGACCGAGACCCTCACCGAGGACGGCCAGCGCCGCCAGGTCCCGGTCACGGTCGTCCGGTTCTCCAAGCTGCCGCTCCTGATCCAGTTGTTCCACACGGCGGCGAGCCCGTCGGTGGCCTACCTCCTGCTGGTGGTCGGCCTCGGGCTCCTGCTCTTCGAGTTCTTCACCGCCGGCGTCGGCGTGGCCGGCGTGGTGGGCGCCATCAGCCTCGTCCTCGGCGGCTACGGGGTCGCCGAGCTGCCCCGGGCGGGATGGGCGTTGGCGCTGCTCGTCGGCGGCGTCGTGGCGGTGGCGGTGGACGTCCAGACCGGGATCCCCCGGGCGTGGTCGATCATCGGGACCACCATGTTCACGATCGGGTCGGTGTTCCTGTTCACCGAGTTCCGTCCGACCTGGATCGCGCTCCTGGTCGGGATCATCGGCATGGCCGTCGTGGTGTTCTCGGGGATGCCGGCCATGGTCCGCACCCGGTTCGCGACCCCGACGATCGGCCGCGAGCAGCTCGTCGGCGAGTTGGGCACGGCGATCGAAGGGGTGGAGCCCGAGGGGACGGTCCAGGTGCTCGGTGGCCTGTGGCGGGCCCGGACGAACCGGGCGACCCCGATCCCGGCGGGTGGACGGGTCCGCGTCCTGTCGATCGACGGGTTGGTGCTCGAGGTCGAGCCCGAGGAGGGCGGCGCCATGGACTACCGGGAGATGCGCGGACGACGCTCCCGGTCCGAGTAGTGCTCGCGGAAGTGAGCAGAGTGCTCGCGAATTCATCGTTGTCCGGTCGCCACGGTCCTGCCTAGGGTCTGCGCACGCCGTGACTGGGGGGTCGTTCGGTGAGTGCACAACCATCTCGTGTGACGTGGCAGGACCGAGCGGCCTGCAGGGGGCCGCAGGCCGTCGTCTTCTTCCCACCGCCGAGCTTCGAGCGCAAGGCCGACCGTCAGGAGCGCGAGCTGCGGGCCAAGGCGATCTGCTCGGAGTGCTCGGCCCGGGACGAGTGCCTGGAGTACGCCCTGGACATCAGGGAGCCCCACGGTGTCTGGGGCGGACTGAACGAGTCCGAGCGGAACCAGCTCCTCGAGACCCGCTGAGCGCCCGCTCACGGCGGGGAGCCGGTCCGGCACCGACGACCTAACCTGCGGGGCGTGATCGGATTCGCCGTCCTCCTCGCCATCGTCGCGCTGGGTGTCGCCCAGCTGTGGTCGATCGTGGCCGTGGCGAACCTGGTCGGCGTGCTCTGGACCGCCGCGCTCATCGCCGCGTGCGTCGTGGTCGGTCTCTGGCTCGTGGCCCGGCAGGGTGCGTCGGTGCTCCGCCGGGCGCAGACCGACCTGGCCGCCGGGCGCTCACCCTCCCGAGCCGTTGCCGACGGGGTGCTGGTCGCCACGGCCGGTGCCTGCCTGATCGTCCCCGGGTTCGTCACTGCGGCGGTCGGGTTCCTGCTCCTCCTCCCGCCGGTCCGGTCCCTGGTGCGCCCGGTGCTCGAGCGCTGGTGGTCCCGGCGCGTGCAGCGGGGTGCTGGAGCATTCCGTTCGGCGACGTTCGGGACGGCCGGACCGGGTGGCGCGGTGTTCCGCACGGTGATCATCGGCGACGTCGATCCTCGCCGGGGAACGGCGGGGGCCGAGGTGCGCGATTCCGAGGTGCCCCGGGACGGGGTGATCGAGGCCGAGGTGATCGACGTGCGGGTCGACTCGCCACGCGAGCTCCCGCCCGGCTCGTGAGCGGGGTCTTCTCGACGCCGGTCGACGATCCGGCCTCCGTCCCGGTCCGGCCCGCGGCCACCGTCATGCTGGTGCGTGACCGGGCGGCGGGAGGTGGGCTCGAGGTCTGCCTGATGCAGCGGAACCTGAACTCCGACTTCGTGGGCGGCGCCTACGTGTTCCCGGGCGGGGGACTCGACCCCGAGGACGCCGACGATCGGTTGGCACTCCGGTGTCGCGGCCTGGACGACGCCGAGGCCTCCCGGCGTCTCGACCTGCGCTCGGGCGGACTCGCCTACTGGTTCGCCACGGTCCGGGAGGCGTTCGAGGAGGCGGGCGTGCTCCTCGCCGGCCGGGCGGACGGGCTGCCGGTGGGCTTCGACGACCCGGTCGTGGCCGAACGCTTCGAGCGTCACCGGGGCCGGGTCGACCGCTCGGAGTGCACGCTCCGGGAGGTCCTCGAGGAGGAGGACCTGGTCGTGGACGGATCGGCGCTGCACTACTTCGCCCGTTGGATCACGCCCCTCGGTGCCCACCGTCGCTACGACACGAGGTTCTTCCTGGCGGCCGCACCCGAGACCCAGGAGGTGCGCCAGGACGACCGCGAACTCATCGGGACGGCGTGGATGCGGCCCGCCGAGGCGCTGGCTCGTCACGAGTCGGGTGAGATCACCATGATCTTCCCGACGGTCCGCACACTCGTCGCACTCGACCGCTTCGACTCCTCCGAGGCGGCCCTCGCCCATGCCGCCGCCGTCGCCGAGGTCCCGGCGGTGCTCCCGACGCTGGTCGAGTCGGCTCACGGCCTGCGGATCCGGCTCCCCGGTGATCCGGAGGGAACCGGCGGTCTCTACGACGCGTTCACGGGGCTGCCGGCCCCG
>SXMI01000292.1 GCA_005777415.1 Actinomycetota bacterium
AGGCGGTCGCCGCCATGGCCTACGGCACCGAGTCGATCGCCCCGGTCGACGTGATCTGCGGCCCCGGGAACGCCTGGGTGGCGACGGCCAAGCGTGAGGTCGCCGATCGGGTCGGCGTGGCGGCCGCGTTCGCCGGGCCGAGCGAGGTCGTGGTCGTCGCCGACGGTTCCGGCCCCGCCGACTTCGCGGCGATCGACGTCATCCTGCAGGCCGAACACGGTCCGGACGGCCTCGCCTGGTTCGTGACCTGGGACGCCGAGTTCGCGGATCTGGTCGACGAGGCGGTCACGCGACTCACGGAGGCGGCGCCGCGCCGTGACGAGATCGCCGCGACCCTGTCGCGGAGTGGCCACCTGGTGGTCGTCGACTCGCCCGAGGCGGCCATGGCGGTGTCGAACGCGGTCGCTCCGGAGCACCTGGAGCTGCAGGTGGCCCAGCCCGCACCGCTGCTCGACCTGGTCCGCAACGCCGGTGCCGTGTTCGTGGGCCCGTGGTCCCCGGCATCGATCGGTGACTACCTGGCCGGCCCCAGCCACGTGCTGCCGACCGACGGGTCGGCGCGGTTCGCCTCCGCGCTCACGGTCGACGACTTCCTCAAGCAGCACCACGTCGTCACGGTCGACGGTGACGGGTTCGATCGGCTCGCCCCGGCCGTGGAGGCGCTCGCCACGGCCGAGGGGTTGGACGCGCACGCCGAGAGCATTCGCCTGCGGCGACGGGTCCGACGCACCGACTCGGGCGGGGTCGGCTGATGGGGCGCCCACGGATCCGCGAGGACCTGGCGCTCGTCGAGGGCTACCACTCGGCCCAGGTCGACGTGGCGGTGCGATTGAACACCAACGAGGCCCCCGAGCCGCCGCCGGCCGGGTTCACCGAGGCGCTCCTCGCCGCCGCCCGGGGCATCGCCTGGCACCGGTACCCGGACCGCGGTGCGACGGCGCTGCGCGCCCGGATCGCCGAGCTCGAGTCGACCTCGGCCCGACAGCTGACCGCACGACAGGTGCTGGCGGCGAACGGGTCGAACGAGGTGCTGCAGTCCCTGTCGCTCGCCTACGGCGGGGCCGATCGGGTGGCACTCACCTTCGAGCCGACCTACGCCCTGCACTCGCACATCGCCCGGGTCTGCGGGACCCGGGTCGTCGAGGTGGACCGACGGGACGACTTCACCCTGGACGTGGAGGCCGCGGTTGCGGCGGTCGAGCGGGAACGGCCGGCGCTGGTGTTCCTGTGCTCGCCGAACAACCCGACCGGTCGGGTCGAGGAGCCGGACACCGTGCGGGCGTTGACCGAGGCGGTGGAGGCCGTCGACGGCCTGCTCGTCGTGGACGAGGCCTACGGCCAGTTCGCGTCGTGGTCCGCGCTCGATCTGGTGTGCGAGGAGCGGTCGGTCGTCGTGACCCGGACGTTCTCCAAGACCTGGTCGGCGGCGGCGCTCCGGCTCGGCTACCTGGTGGGGCCGACCTGGCTGGTCGACGACGTGGAGCAGGTCGTTCTGCCGTACCACCTGGACGCGCTCACCCAACTCGCCGGTACGGTCGCGCTCGACTTCGAGGCCGACATGCGGGCCCGTGTTGCGACGATCGTGTCCGAGCGGGAGCGCCTGGTCGCTGGTCTCGACGCGCTCGGCATGACCCAGTGGCCGAGCGGTGCCAACTTCGTGCTGTTCCGCCCCGCTGCGCCCGACGCCGACGAGGGGACCCGCGTCTGGCAGGGCCTGGTCGACCGGTCGGTGCTGGTGCGGGACTGCTCGTCGTGGCCGCGGCTGGCCGGGTGCCTGCGCGTCACGGTGGGCACGCCGGCGGAGAACGATGCGTTCCTGACGGCGCTCGGCGAGGTCTGCGCAGCCTGAGTGGATCTGCGTTCGGCCGGCGGGCGCCCGTGTGCGAACCTTGGCGGGTGAGCGACGGTGCAGCACCCCGACGGGCCAGCGGAGAGCGATCGACGAAGGAGACGCAGATCAGCGTGTCCGTCGACGTCGACGGGACGGGAACGACCGAGTGCAGCACCGGGCTGCCGTTCTTCGACCACATGCTCGACCAGCTGGGCCGCCACGGCGGGCTGGACCTCCGTGTCCAGGCCGTCGGCGACCTGTCGATCGACGCGCACCACACGGTCGAGGACACGGGGATCCTGCTCGGCACCGTGCTCAGCGACGCGCTCGGCGACAAGCGGGGCGTGACCCGGTTCGCCTCGATCCGGGTCCCGCTCGACGAGGCGGTGGTCGAAGCCGTCCTCGACCTGTCCGGTCGCCCGTACCTGCACTACGAGGTCTCGGCCCCGGGTGAGCGGATCCTGGGTGACCCGCCGTTCGACCCGCAGCTGATGGAGGAGTTCTGGCGGGCCCTGGTGACCTCGGCCGGGATCACCCTGCACCTGACCATGGTCCGCGGGCGCAACACCCACCACGTGATCGAGGCGTCGGTGAAGGCCGCCGCCCGGGCGCTGCGTTCGGCGGTGCGGATCGAGGGCTCGGAGCTGCCGTCCACCAAGGGCACCCTCTGATGGTCCGAGTCGGGCGGGCCCGCCCGTGAGCGCGCCCGTGGTGGCGGTGCTCGACTACGGCATCGGCAACCTGCGGTCGGCCGAGAAGGCGCTCCAGCACGTGGGCGCCGACGCCGCACTGACCGCCGACCCCAACCGGGTGGCCGCGGCCGACGCCGTCGTGCTCCCCGGGGTCGGCGCGTTCGGGCCGTGCGCTCGCGCGCTCGTCGATCGTGGCCTGGACGTGGTCGCCCGACGGGCGGTCGCCGACGGCGTCCCGTTCCTGGGGATCTGCGTCGGCATGCAGGTGCTCTACGAGTCGTCGGAGGAGTCGCCGGGCGTGGCCGGCCTCGGGCTGCTCCCCGGCACCGTCCGCCGCCTGCCCGACGGCGTGAAGCGTCCGCAGATGCAGTGGAACACCCTCGACGTCGACGAGCCCGACCCGTTGTTCGACGGGCTGGGACCGGCGCCGTGGATGTACTTCGTGCACTCGTTCGCCGCCGAGGTCACCGGCGACGTCGTCGCCACCTGCGACTACGGCGGACCGGTCGCGGCTGCGGCCCGGCGGGGCTCGGTGCGGGCGGTGCAGTTCCACCCCGAGAAGTCGGGACGTGCGGGCCTGGAGCTGCTCGCCAACTTCGTGCGACTGGTGGACGAGCGGGGGAGGGCCGCCTGATGGACCTCTACCCGGCGATCGACCTGCGCGGCGGCCGCTGCGTCCGGCTCTACCAGGGCGACTACGACCGGGAGACCGACTACGGCGACGACCCGGTCGGCCGGGCCCGGGCGTTCGCCGAGGCCGGGGCGCCGTGGATCCACGTGGTCGACCTGGACGCCGCCCGGTCGGGGGAGGCGGGCAACCGGGACGTGATCGCCGCCATCTGCGCCGCGGTCGACGTGCCCGTGCAGTCCGGTGGCGGTGTGCGGACGGTCGAGGCCGCCGACGCGCTGGCCCGGGCCGGTGTCGCCCGGGTGGTGATCGGCACGGCGGCGCTCGAGCAGCCCGAGCTGGTGGCGCAGGTGGCGGCCCGCCAACCGGTGGCGGTCGGCCTGGACGCCCGGGGGACCGACCTGGCGTCACACGGGTGGGAGGTCAGCTCCGGACTGGACCTCTGCGAGGTGGCGGTCCGCTTCGCCGCCCAGGGCGTGGCGGCGTTCGTCGTCACCGAGATCGCCCGGGACGGCACCCTGGAGGGGCCGTCGATCGACCAGCTGACCGCCGTGCTCGCCGCCGTCGGTGGTTCCGGAGTCGACGTGATCGCGTCCGGTGGGGTCGGGACGGTGGACGACCTGCGCGGGCTGGCGGCGCTGTCCGTCGACGGTGCGTCGCTGTCGGGGACGATCATGGGTCGCGCCCTCTACGAGGGGGCCTTCACCCTGGCCGAGGCGCTCGACGCCGTCGGCTGAGGGTGGAACCGCTACCGTCGCCGGTCGTGAACGTCGCCCGGGTCATCCCCTGCCTGGACGTCGACGCCGGGCGGGTCGTCAAGGGCACGAACTTCGTCGACCTGCGCG
>SXMI01000293.1 GCA_005777415.1 Actinomycetota bacterium
ATCGTGAAGTCGTCGAGCCCGGCGAGCTGCAGCTGGATCGCTGCGCACAGTCCACCAGCGCCCGCACCGAGGATCGCCACCCGTGGCCGTCGGGCGCCGCCGGCCAGCGCCGCGGTGGCCGCCCGGCTCCGCTCCGCACGCCCCGACGCCACTGCGCCGGTCAGTCCCCCGCTGATCCGACCGGTCTCGCTCGTCCGACGTCGGAACCTCGTCTGCGGCATCGCTCCCCCGCGGTCGGCGCCGGCGAGAGCCGACGTGCAGCGACACCCTACTGATCCCCGCCCTGCTGATCCCCGCCCTGCTGATTCCCGCCCTCCTGATTCACTGCGGCTGCCCGCTGCGGTCCGTGGCTCGTAGCCTGAGTCGGTGAGGATCCTGCTGACCGGCGCCACCGGCTACATCGGCGGTCGTCTCGCCCCGCTCCTCATCGAGGCCGGCCACGAGGTCCGCTGCCTCACCCGGAGCCCGGAGAAGCTCCGGGACGTGACGTGGGCGGCGAGCGTCGAGGTCGTCCGCGGCGACGCGCTCGTCGCCGACGACGTCCGTGCGGCCTGCGAGGGGGTCGACCTCGTCTACTACCTCGTCCACTCCATCGGCGGGTCCGGCGACTTCGCCGCCGCCGACCGGACGGCGGCCGAGCACCTGGCGAGCGCTGCGGCGGATGCGGGCGTCGGGCGGATCATCTACCTGGGCGGACTCCGACCGGGCTCCGACGAGGTGGCCTCGGAGCACCTGGCCTCACGCGCCGAGGTGGGCCAGATCCTGCTCGACGGCCCGGTTCCGGCCGTGATCCTCCAGGCCGGCGTGGTGATCGGGAGCGGTAGCGCGAGCTTCGAGATGCTGCGCTACCTCACCGAGCGGCTCCCGGTCATGGTCACCCCCAGGTGGGTCGACTCGCGCGTGCAGCCGATCGCCGTCCGCGACGTGCTGAGCTACCTGCTGGGAGCGGCCGGCATGCCCCCCGGCACGAACCGTCGTTTCGACATCGCCGGCCCGGACATCCTCACCTACCGGGAGATGATGCAGCGCTACGCAGCCGTGGCGGGACTGCGACCTCGGGTGATCGTGCCGGTTCCGGTGTTGTCGCCCTGGCTGTCCTCCCACTGGGTCAACATCGTCACTCCGGTACCCAAGCCGCTCGCACAGCCGCTGATCGAGTCGCTCCGGAACTCGGTCGTCGCCTCCGAGGACGACATCGGGGAGCTCGTGCCGCTCGAGCCGATCGGCTTCGACGAGGCGGTCCGCCTGGCACTCGCCCGGGTCCGGAACCTGGACGTGGCCACCCGCTGGTCGAGTGCCGACTGGCCCGGAGCACCCAGCGACGCCATGCCCACCGACCCGGAGTGGAGCGGGGGCACCGCCTACCGCGACGAGCGGACGGTTGAGGTGAACGCCCCCGCCGAGGCGACCTGGCGGATCGTCGAGGGCATCGGCGGCGAGCACGGCTGGTACTCCTGGCGATCCGCCTGGGCCGCTCGGGGACTCGCCGACCGGTTCGTCGGAGGGGTCGGGCTGCGACGCGGACGCCGCCACCCCGACGAGCTCCGCACCGGTGATGTGGTCGACTTCTGGCGGGTCGAGGCGCTCGACCGGCCGCGCCTGCTGCGGCTCCGGGCCGAGATGCGTCTCCCGGGCGAGGCGTGGCTCGAGTTCCGGGTCCGGCCCGGACCCGACCCCGGTTCCTCGGTCCTCGAGCAGCGGGCCCTGTTCCTGCCCCGGGGACTGGCGGGCCACGCGTACTGGCGCTCGATCAGCCCGTTCCACGGGATCGTCTTCGGCGACATGATCCGCAACATCGGCGCTGCGGCCGCCGGGGCCCACTGACCGGCGGAGCGGTTCAGGCCGGATCGCCGGACGGCTCGGCGGCCCCGGCCCGAGCGGCCACGCCCTTGCCCTCGACGTCCAGCGAGGGCAGCCAATGGAGCCAGCGCGGGAACCACCAGGCCCGCCGCCCGAAGAGCTCCATGATCGCCGGGACCAACACCATCCGGACGATCGTGGAGTCGAGGAGCACGGCCACCGCCATGCCGAAGCCGATGAGCTTCACCGTCGGGTTGGGGTTGGCGACGAAGGACAGGAAGACCGCGAGCATGATGAGCGCTGCGGTCGTGATGACCCGGGCGGTGCCGGCCACGCCGCGGACCACGGAGGTCGAGGGGTCGTGGGACGCATCCCACTCCTCCTTGATGCGGCTCATCAGGAAGACCTCGTAGTCCATCGACAGGCCGAAGAGGATCACGAACATGACGAGGGGTACGAACGAGACGATCGGGATCGTCTCGCTGATGCCGACGAGCCCCTTGGCCCAACCCCACTGGAAGACCGCCACGACCACGCCGTACGCGGCCGCGATGGAGATCAGGTTCATGACCGCCGCCTTGGCCGGTACGAGGATCGACCGGAACACGAGCACGAGGAGCACGAACGCTCCCAGGACCACCGCACCGATCACGAACGGGAGGTAGCGGGTCACCAGGTCCGTCAGGTCGATCAGCGTGGCGGTGGCCCCACCGACGTGGGCGACCAGCGGCGTGCCGGTCGTGGCTGTCGCCAGATCGGCGCGGAGCCGTTGGACCAGTTCGGTCGTCCTCGGATCGTTCGGTCCGGTGGTGGGGATGATCTGGTAGATCACGGCGCTCGTGGACGCCGCGTCGTTGGGGATCGGCCCCACGGCGTAGTCGATGCCCTCGACCGTTCCCGGCGGCCGCAGGGCCCCGAGCGCCGTCGACACCCGCTCGACCTGCTGGGCGGCCTCGGCGTAGGGCACCCCGTTGGGGAGCCCGACCGCGACGACGAGCGGACCGTTGGTCCCGGCGCCGAAGCCCCGGTCGATCAGCTCGAAGGCGTTCTTCTGCGACAGGCCGGCGGGCAACGAGTCGTCACCGGGCATCCCGAACTCGATGCGCGTGAACGGGATGGCGAGCACCAGGAGCACGATCGTGCCACCGAGCAGCGCCAGCCACGGCCGGGCCGACATCGTCGTGGCGAACCTCCCCCAGAAGGTGGCCTCCGGCTCGGGCGCAGCGTCCCGCTGCCGGCGGAGGGAGATCCGGTCGATCCGCCCCCCGGCGAAGCCCAGCAGCGACACCAGCAGCGTGACCGCCGCCAGCATCATCACGGCCACGCCGATGGCTGCGGCCACACCCAGGGTCCGGACGAGGGGGATCGGGATGATGAGCAGACCCAGGAGTGCGAGCACGACGGTCACCCCGGCGAAGAGTGCGGCCCGGCCCGAGGTCGACACCGCCAGCGCGGCGGCGCGCTGGGGCTCGTGGCCCTGGCCGAGCAGTTCCCGGTACCGGGTGACGATCAGCAACGAGTAGTCGAGCCCCACACCGATCGAGATCATCAGGGTGACCGCAGGAGCCGCCGAGCTGACGGTGACCTGGGTGGCGAGCAGGTACACGAGCCCGGAGGCGGTGACGGCCCCGAACAGCGCCGTCACGATCGGGACGACCATCCCGAAGAACGAGCCGAACGCCACCAGCAGCAGGACGGCGCCGATGGCCAGGCCCACCTCGTCGGCGTGGCTGGACCAGAAGCTCACCGGCTGGTTCCAGGTGTCGGCCACGGATCCACCGATGAAGGCCGTCACGTTCGCCGGTGTCGACCGGTCCAGCACGGTCTGGAGCTGCGAGTACGGGTTGTCGTAGGCCGTGGCGGCCAGGTCGGCGCTCGGCGGGTACTGCTCGAGCAGTTCCGGGAGCGTCTGGCGGAACGTCACGGTGGCGACGGCGAGCCGACCGTCGGGCGACACCGTCGGGGGGAGACCCGCCGCGAGCTCCTTGGCCAGGGTCGCCTCGGACGCTGGGAGCGTCGCCGCCACCTGCTGGAGGGACTCGGCCACATCGGTGGTCAGCGGATCGGCGACCGAGGCCACACCCTCGACCTGCTCGAGCTCGGCGACGAGCGAGGCGATCCCGGCCGATTCCGACGCCAGCGTCGCCGGGGCCGTCGCCTCGAGCACCACCTGGGTCGACAGTGCGTTCTGGGAGGTGAACCGCTCCTGGAGCAGGTCGTACGCGGCCTGGGAATCCGCCCCCGGGACGGAGAAGTCGTTGGAGGTGGCGTCGTGGTCGGTCGTGGCCAGCCAACCGCCGCCGACCAGGAGGACCGCCCAGAGCAGGGCGACCCAGCGGTGGTGTCGGAACACCCACCCGGCGAACCGACCGAGCGCCCCCAGATCGGCGACCTCGGAGGCGCCTCCGGCGTGGCGCTCAGGCAGAGGTGGTCACCGCCACGTCGATCGGCGCAGCCGGGCCGGCGTCGACGTCGGCCAGTGGGACCGACACCGATCCACCGCCGCTCGAGGAACGTCGGATCAGGACGAACACGACCAGGCCGACCACGCCCAGTCCCACGAGGAGCAGGAGCCCCTTCCGGGACCGGCGGGTGACCTCGGCGACCTGGGCGACGGTGTCGCTGGCCGCGTCGGCCACGTCCTGGGCGTGCTCGGTCGCGGTCGCCATGGTCTGGGCCACCGCTGCCGTCGCTCCGGCCACCGCCGCAACCCGGCTCAGGTCACGGGCGATCCTGCGCTCGGTGCGCCGTTCCTTGCGCTTGCTCATGGGAACTCCCCTCGTCGGCGAGGGGTTCACCGTAGCGGCTCAGACGGAGATCCGGGCGAAGAGCTCGGTCTTGCGCTCCTCGAACTCCTCGAAGTCGATGCGCTTGGCCTCGAAGTCGGCGTGCAGCTGCTCGACGAGGACCAGCAACTCCTCGGCGGTGAGCTCCTCCTCGCCCTCGGGCAGCTCGAACACCTCGTCGCCGTCCTCGGGCAGCTCACCGTCGCGGTCGAGGCGCCGCTCCCGCTTCGCCTGGGCCTTGGCCTTCTTGGCCCGGTCCCGCTGCAGCTTCGCAAAGCTCGTCCGACTCGCTCCCATCTGGCACCTCGCTCGTTCGTCGCTCGTACGTCCCGGTCCGTTCGTGTGGGGCGCCAAGGGGCCGCACCCGCCGGGGGCGCCGCCGGACCTGCGACGCACCCGCACCCGACCCCGAGGCCAGCTGCACGCTGCTGCACGGAGCGGCCGGTCGGAATCGGTTCCCCACAGGAGCGCCGCCACGGCCCCCGACCCCAGCAGGCGGCGTCCCGGTGACGGCCGTCACGCCGTGGCGTCGCCTCGGGGCCCGGTGCGGACGAACTCGAACGCGGCCCCGGTGCTGAACTCGCAGACGGTCACCTCGGGCCGGGTGGGCTGCGGTTCGGCGAGGCGTTCCACCCGCCAGGCCCGGCGGCGGCCGAACGGCGCCTCCACCGGGACGGCGGTCAGGTGCGGGTCGACGGCGTGGACGATCGCCGCGATCGCATCGTCGCCGCGACCGTCGCCGAGCAGCGCCGGCCAGCCCAGCGCGACCACCTCCTCGGTGCCGGGGCAGTCGCCCAGGACCACCACGGTCTCGCCGTCACCGTCCACCCACACGTCGACGTAGTCGCGCGGCTGGAGCGCAGGGTGGAGTTCGAGCACGTCGGCGGCGAGCTGCCCCGGGTCGTCGGAGGCCAGGCCCTCGGCGCGCAGCCACCGGACGAGTCGGGCCGCCACCACACCGGCCACCCCCGTGAGCTGGGCGGCGACGGCGTCGGCCACCTCGCCCGGGTCGAGTCGTTCGTGCAGCGCCGACGAGTACGCCAGGACCAGCAGGTGGGCCTGGATCGCGAACTCGCGGCACAACGCGCGGAGCGCGACCTCCGAGAAGTCCTCCAGCCGCAGCTCCGGGTCGAGCGGTCCGCGGTAGTCCGTGCGACCGCCACCGGGATCGGACAGCGGGAGGAGCGGCACGGCGAGGTCGAGGGCCCGACAGGAGCCCAGCCGCCCGGCCGGTGCGGGCTCCGGCGCCGCAGCCACGGTCGGATCGATCTCGACGAGCCACTCGCAGTGTGGCGAGCGGTCGGCGGGTACCCGCGGTGGCCGGTGGACCGGGGTCATCCGGGCCTGCGGGTTCGAGGCGCAGACCGTCGCCTCGAAGGTGGGATCCTCGATGTCGTGACACATCGCGTGCACGAAGCCCTCGCCCATGGGTTCCACGTCCACGAGGGCCCCGCAGTGCGCCAGGTGGAAGCCCCCGTGGTGTTCGTCGTCCACCCGGTAGCGGAAGTCGAGGAACTCGTGGGGTGCGCCGACATCGAACTGCATTCCCTTGAAGATCGCCGCGACGTCGTGTTCGCCATCGAAGGCGAGCAGGCGCCGGATCCGCCGGGTGTAGTGCGGACTCGCACCACTCCACTCCTCGATCGCCACCGGGGCCAGCGCCTCCGCTCCCAGTCGGGCGACGACCTCGGGCATCCCCGCCCGGTCCACGAGATGCCCCGCGAGCAGGTACTCCCTTCCGAGCCCGGCCAACTGCAGTCGCTCGAGCCGGTCCAGTCCACGTCCAGTTGCCACGTCACCCCCGAGCCGATGGGCCCACACTGCGGGCCGCGGGTCCCGCTCGCCGGAACCGAGCGATCAGACTAGTGTCTGGACAGATGTCCAGCACCGTCGAACTCCCCCGCCGATCGCTCAGCGGCCGACCCGCCGACACCGTCGCCCGCCTCCTCGAGTCGACGGTCGTGGAACTCCGCAGCCGGCCGGCGAAGGGCCTGACCGTCCGCAGCGTCGCCCGCCGGGCCGGTGTCGCCCCGGCGACCGCGTACACCTACTTCTCCTCCCGCGATCACCTCGTCACCGAGGTGTTCTGGCAGCGGCTCCAGCAGCTCCCACCACCACCGGCCGCTGACGGGACCGCCGCCGAACGGGCCGGGGTTGCGCTGGGCGAGGTCGCCACGCTCGTGGCCGGTGAGCCCGAGCTCGCCGCCGCGTGCACCCAGGCGATGCTGGCCGACGACCCCGAGGTCCGTCGCCTTCGTGACGCCATCGGCGCGGCGATCGTCGCACGGCTCGTCTCGGCGCTCGGCGAGGACGCCGACGAGGTCCGGATCCGGGCCCTCGGCCTGGCGTTCTCCGGTGCCATGCTGCAGGCCGGGATGGGGCACCTCGACTACGAGGACCTGCCCCACCAGCTCTCGTCGGCAGCGTCGCTGATCCTGGCGACACCCATCCACGACCACGGAGGTGACCGGTGAGCACGGCGACCGGGGCAGCACTGCGCTACAACCCCTACGACTACGAGATCCACGAGGATCCGTACCCGACCTACCGACGCCTCCGGGCCGAGGCGCCGGTCTACCGCAACGACGAGTTGGGGTTCTGGGCGCTGTCCCGCCACGCCGACGTCACCGCCGCGTTCCGGGACTCGACCAGGTTCTCGAGCAGGCACGGGGTCAGCCTGGATCCGGCCGCCTCGGGGCCCCACGCCCACCGGACCATGTCCTTCCTGGCCATGGACCCGCCCCGGCACACGAGGATGCGGGCGCTGGTCTCACGGGGGTTCACCCCCCGACGGGTCGTGGAGCTCGAGGACCGCATCCGGGCACTCACCGTCCACCACCTCGAGGCCGCCATCGAGCAGGGCTCCTTCGACTTCGTCGGCGACTTCGCCGGTCTGCTCCCCATGGACGTCATCTCCGAGCTCATGGGGGTGCCGCCGGCGGACCGAGCGGAGCTGCGACGGTTGGCCGACCTGCTCGTCCACCGGGAGGAGGGCGTCCAGGACGTCCCCCGGGCCGGGGTCGAGGCCGCGCTGGTCCTCGCCGGCTACTACGCCGACATGATCTCGCAGCGTCGGTCGCAACGGACCGACGACCTCACCTCGGCGCTGATCGACGCCGAGATCGACGGTGATCGCCTCACGGACGACGAGATCACGGCGTTCCTGTTCCTGATGGTGGTGGCGGGCAACGAGACCACGACGAAGCTGCTCGCCAACGCGTGGTACTGGGCCTGGCGCACCCCCGAGGCCAAGGAGCTCGCGTTCGCCCAGGACCCCGACGAGGCGCCGATCGACGGGTGGGTCGAGGAGACCCTCCGCTACGACGCCTCGACCCAGATGCTCACCCGCCTCGTCACCGAGCCGGTGGAGCTGCACGGCACCGTTCTGGAGGAGGGGGACACGGCACTGCTGCTGGTCGGTTCCGCCAACCGCGACGAGGCCGTCTTCGAGGAGCCCGATTCCTACGACCTCACCCGCGATCCGTCGTCCCTGGTCAGCTTCGGTGTCGGCCGGCACTTCTGCCTGGGCGCATCACTGGCCCGACTCGAGACCCGCATCTGCCTGGAGGAGCTCGTGCGACGGATCGCCGACTACGAGATCGACGCGGCCGCCGCCGAGCGGTTCCACTCCATCAACGTGCGCGGGTTCGCCCACCTCCCGACCACGGTGGTGGCCCGGTGAGCGAGCGCCCTGCACTCCCGGCCGAGCAGCGACCGGCCGTCGTCACCGGCGCCTCCTCCGGGATCGGTGCCGCCACCGCCGTGGCCCTCGCGGCCCTGGGCCACCCGGTGCTGCTCGGCGCCCGACGCGTCGAACGCTGCGAGTCGACCGCCCAGCAGATCCGGGACGCCGGCGGTGTCGCCCACGTCGCCGCCCTCGACCTGCTCGACCCGGCGGCCGTGGACGGGTTCGCGGTCGCCGCCAACGAGGCCCTGGGTCAGGTCGAGATCCTGGTGTCCTGTGCCGGCGACGTCCTCCCCCGGTCCACCGTCGACACCACGCCCGAGGACTTCGCCGCCCAACTCCAGGTGAACCTGCTCGGCGCCCAGCGTCTGGTGACCCGCCTCAGCCCGGACATGATCCGGCGGCGTCGGGGCGACCTGGTGTTCGTCACCTCCGACGTCGTCCGACTCCCGCGTCCGCTCATGTCGTCTTACGTCAGTTCCAAGTGGGGGCTCGAGGGCATGGCCCGGGCGCTCCAGATGGAGCTCGAGGGCACGGGGGTGCGCGCCTCGATCGTCCGCCCCGGGCCGACACTGACCGGCATGGGGATGGAGTGGGAGCCCGAGGTGCTCACGCCGGTGCTCGACGAGTGGAAGCGCTGGGGCCTCGTCCGCCACGCCGGCTACCTCAGCGCCGAGGCCGTGGCCGACGCCGTGGTGGTGGCGGCCACGCGACCGCCGGGGACCCACCTCACCCTGATCGAGGTCGAGCCCGAGGCCCCGGTCAGCCATCCGGCCGAGGACGACGCGCCGTGACGACGACCGAGGTCCCCGAGGTCGAGGTCCCCGAGGTGTCGGGCCGCTCCGACGAGCACGGCCACCTCACGGAGCTCCGCACGGACCCGATCGGGCTGCTGCAGCGCATCCGGAACGAGTGCGGCACGGTGGGTTCCTTCGATCTCGCCGGACGTCGGGTCGTGGTGGTGAGCGGAGCGGCCGCCAACGAGTGGTACTTCCGGGCGGCCGAGGAGGAGCTCGACCAGGCCGAGGCCTACCCGTTCATGACCCCCATCTTCGGCGAGGGCGTGGTGTTCGACGCCAGCCCGGAGCGTCGTCGCGAGATGCTCCACAACCAGGCCCTCCGTGACCGGTACATGCGCGGGCACGCCGAGACCATCGCCCGCGAGGTCGACGAGATGGTCGCCAACTGGGACCGGCTCGGCGCCGGGACCGTCGACCTGCTCGACTTCTTCGCCGAGCTGACCATCTACACGTCGAGCTCGTGCCTGATCGGCCGGAAGTTCCGGTCCTCGCTGGACGCCCGCTTCGCCGAGCTCTACCACGACCTCGAACGCGGCACCGACGCCCTGGCCTTCGTCGACCCCTATGCCGACATCGAGTCGTTCCACCAGCGGGACCGGTCCCGCGCGGCCCTGGTCGACCTGGTCGGCGGGATCATGGAGGAGCGTCTCGCGATGCCCCCGGCCGAGGGGGACGAACGCGACCTCCTCGACGTCCTGTTGTCGATCCGTCGGGACGACGGGGAGCTGCAGTTCGACGCCGACGTCATCACCGGCATCTTCATCTCCATGATGTTCGCCGGTCACCACACGACCTCGACCACGGCGTCCTGGACGCTGTTGGAGCTCCTCCGGAACCCGGACCAGTTGACGGCGGTCGTGGGCGAGCTCGACGACCTGGCGGCCGACAGCAACCGGGAGGGGCTCGACCTGACCTACCAGGCCCTGCGGGAGATGCCGCTGCTCGAGTCCGCGATCAAGGAGGCACTCCGACTCCACCCGCCGCTGATCCTCCTCCTCCGGGTGGCGCAGGTCGACCTGGAGGTCGATGGCCGAACGATCCCGGCCGGCGACCTCGTCGGAGCCTCCCCAGCGGTGTCGAACCGGCTCGGCGAGGCCTTCGAGGACCCCGACCGCTTCGACCTGACCCGCTACCTGGCGCCCCGGGAGGAGGATCTGGCCAACCCGTGGGACTGGATCCCCTTCGGCGCCGGCCGACACCGCTGCGTCGGCGCGGCGTTCGCGATGATGCAGCTGAAGGCCATCTTCGCCGTGCTCCTGACCCGCTACCGGTTCGCGCTCGCCCAGGACCCCGAGTCCTACCGGACCGACCACTCGAAAATGGTCGTCCAACTCGCCCAGCCCTGCGCGGTGCACTGGGAGGCCCGGTGAGCTGGCGCATCGAGATCGACGAGGACCTCTGCCAGGGGCACGGCGTCTGCGAGTCCGAGGCCCCCGGGGTGTTCTCGGTCGCCAAGGACGGCCGCCTCACCGTGCTCCGGCCGACCCCCGACGATGCGGACCGGCCGGCGGTGGACCTGGCCGTCCGCTACTGCCCGACCCGAGCGATCCGAGTGACCGAGGAGTGAGCCGTGCCCACCTACGACCGTGATGAACTCGACGAGATGGTCAGCCGCTGGCTGCAGGCCAACCGGGACTGCGAGGCCATCGGCGACTGGCGGCCGCTGGCCGAGCTCTACACCGAGGACGCCACCTACGGCTGGAACTTCGGACCGCGAGAGGACTTCATGGCCGTCGGTCGCGACGAGATCCGGGACATCGCACTCGGACTGGAGATGGGCGGGCTCGACGGCTGGCAGTACCCGTACCAGCACGTGCTCGTGGACGACCGGCTCGGCCAGGTGCTCGGCCTCTGGAAGCAGGTCGCCGACGCGCCCCGGCCCGGGGGCGGCACCTACGAGGTCGGCGGGATCGGCGGTTCGTGGTTCGGCTACGGAGGCAACTTCCAGTGGGCCTGGCAGCGCGACTTCTTCGACTTCGGCAACGCCACCGCCCTGTTCCTCGAGATGATGGGCGACGGCACCCTGTCGGCCGGCATGACGGCCCGGATGGAACGGAGCCTGCAGCAGTCGCTCCCCGGCCACTACCCGTTCGGTGGCGCCCCGGCGCCGATCTGGCCCGAGGTGCACTGACCATGGACTCCCCTTCCCCCGACTCCCGTTCCCAGGACTCCCCGACCTACGGCTTCATCGGCCTCGGCAACATCGGCGGCCCCATGGCCCGACGCCTGACGGGCTGGCCGGGTGGCCTCGTGGTCCGCGACCTGGACCCGGATCGGGTGGCACCGCTGGTGGCGGAGGGCGCCGTCGCCGCCGACTCCGTCACCGAGCTGGGCGAACGCTGCGACGCCGTGTCGGTCATGGTCCTGAACGACGCACAGGTCCGTGACGTCGTGGACGAACTGCTCACCACCATGCGCACCGACGGCGTGATCGCAGTGCACTCGACGATCGAGGCCCCGACCGCTGTCGAGCTCGCCGAACGCGCCGCCGCTGCAGGCGTGCGCCTGCTCGACGCCCCGGTCTCGGGCGGGTTCATCGGCGCCGCCGAGGGACGCCTCGCCGTGCTCGTCGGCGGCGACGAGGCTGCGATCGATCTGGTCCGCGGCCCGTGGGCCTGCTTCGCCGACCTGGTGATCCGCTTCGGTCCGGTCGGCGCAGGCACCCAGGCCAAGCTGGCCCGGAACCTGTTGCACTTCACCGCGTTCACGGCGGCCGCCGAGGCCCAGCAGCTCGCTGCCGCCGCAGGGATCGACCTGGCATCGCTCAGTCGCGTCGTCCGACACTCGGACGCCGTCACCGGCGGCCCCGGTTCGATCATGCTCCGCACCTCGACCGAGCCCCTGCGGCCGGGCGACGACTGGTACGACACCATGTGCCACGTGCGCTCGCTGGGCGAAAAGGACCTGGACCTGGCGCTCGGGCTGGCCCGCGAGCTGGGGGTGGACCTGCCGCTCGCGTCGCTGGCCCGGACCCACCTGGCCGCCGGTCTGGGCGTTCCCGAGGACTGACGGGACCGGCGGACCGGCTCAGGCGACCGTGACGTCGAAGCTGGCCGTCTCCGACGGCGGCACGTCGGTCTCCCACGGCCGCCGGTAGCCGAAGTCCAGCGTCGCCTCGCCGGCGGCGACACCCTCGAGCACGATCCGCTGCACGCCCCCGGCGCCGGGGATCTGCGCCGCCGGCGGCACGGAGGTGTCGGAGACGATCCGGACCACCGCCGTGTCGGGCGCCGAGGTCAGCTCCCAGGAGTACCCGGTGGTGGGATTCGACGCGAGCTCGAGCGTCACCTGCTGGCCCACACCCACCTCGACCGGCCCGGGCTCGGTCACGACCGCACCGCCGCCTTCGGGCACCGACGAGGGCGTCGAGGTCGTCGTACTCGAGGAACCGGACGAGGAGTCGTCGCCGCAGGCCGCCAGGCCGCCGAGACCGAGGAGGGCAATCGCGAGGAGGGAGAGGGTTCGTCGGAGCATGCCCCGACCGTAGCCGTCAGGTGATCGCGATCCACGCCAGGAAGACCACGACCACGAGCACCGCGATCACGACGATCGGCAGCGGGCCGAAGACCTCCTTGCGGCGCTGCCGGGCCTCGTAGGCCTCGTTCTCCTTGGAACCCACCTTCGGGAGGTGGTGCTGGTTCGCCTTGCGCGGCTTGCTCCCGCTGCTGCCCATGACCGAACCCTACCGCCGGGAGCCGCCGGACGCGACCGGTACAGTCGTCCGGACCGCCAGCCCCGCCTGCCCCGCCAGCCGGCGCCGGCGGCGACGACCGGACAGGAGTCGGACCGTGAGCAACGCCGTGACCATCCCCCAGGTGCTGCTGGACGCCGTGGCCGCCCACGGCGACCTCGAGGCGCTCGTCGACGGCGACGTCTCGCTGGGTCACGCCCAACTGCTCACCAGCGTCGAGCACGCGGCGGCCTCGCTGCTGGCGACCGGGGTCGAGCACGGCGACCGGGTCGCGATCTGGGCGCCGAACTGCTGGGAGTGGGTCGTGGTCGCCCTCGCCACCCACCACGTCGGCGGCGTGCTCGTGCCGGTCAACACCCGCTACCGGGGGACCGAGGCGGCAGAACTCCTGCGGCGGTCCTCGGCCCGGGTGCTGTTCACCGTGACGGACTTCCTCGACACCGACTACGTCGAACTGCTCCTCGACGGACCCGACGGTCGACCCGATCTTCCCGACCTGCGACAGATCGTGTCCCTGCGGGGACCGGGCTCGGCCGATTCGGTCGATCTGGCTGCGTTCCTGGCATCCGGTGAGTCGATGGACCACGACGAGGTCCGTTCCCGGGCCGCAGCCGTCGATGCGGAGGACCTCTGCCACCTCCTCTTCACCTCCGGCACGACCGGGCGCCCGAAGGGGGTCATGCTCACGCACGGATCGGTGTGCCGGGGGTTCGAGTCGTGGTGCGAGGTCGTCGGCCTGCGGACCGGCGACCGCTACCTGGTGGTGAACCCGTACTTCCACAGCTTCGGCCTGAACGCGGGCATCCTGGCCTGTCTCCTGCGCGGGGCGGTCAACCTGCCCCATGCCGTGTTCGACGTGCCCGCGATCATGGAGCGGGTCGAACGGGATGCCATCACGGTCCTGCCCGGCCCGCCGGCGATCTACCAGTCCATGCTGCAGCACCCGGACCTCGAACCGGCGCGACTCGCCACGCTCCGGCTCGCCGTCACCGGTGCCGCCGTCATCCCCGTGCAACTGATCCTCGACATGCGCGAGGTGCTCGGCTTCGACACGGTCGTGACCGGATACGGCCTCACCGAATCCTCCGGGATCGCCACCATGTGCCGTCACGACGACGACCCCGAGACCATCGCCACGACCTCGGGCCGGTCGATCCCGGGTGTCGAGGTGCGGATCGACGACGGCTCGGGCGGGTCCCTGCCGCCCGGGGAGGACGGCGAGATCCTGGTGCGGGGCTACGTGGTGATGCGGGGGTACGCCGACGACCCGGAGGCGACGGCCGAGGCCATCGACCGGGACGGCTGGCTCCACACCGGCGACATCGGCCGGCTCGACGCCGCCGGCTACCTGCGGATCACCGACCGCCTCAAGGACATGTTCATC
>SXMI01000294.1 GCA_005777415.1 Actinomycetota bacterium
GCGCTCGAGCCGTCGGAGTTCGTCGAGCTGGCCGCCGCGGTGGGCGTCGAGGTGCTCGAGTGGGGTGGTGACGTCCACGTGCCCGAGGGGGACGTGGCTGCGGCCCACGCCGCGGCGGCGATGAGCGCGGACGCGGGCCTGGGCGTCGCGGCCTACGGCTCGTACCTGTACCTCGACGAGCACCTGGACCGGCGACCCGGTCCGGTGCTCGAGACCGCCACGGCGCTCGGCGCCCCGGCCACGCGGGTGTGGTGCCCACCCCGACCCGAGGACGGTGACGGCTGGTCGGCGCTGGTCGACGCCGCAGCCCGGGCCGTCGCTGCGGCCGAGGTGGCCGGGGTGAGCCTCTACCTGGAGTTCCACGGCGGCACGGCCACGGACGAGGTCGACGGGGTGCGGCGACTGCTCGACGAGGTGCCCGGTCTCTACACCGGCTGGCAACCCCCGTACTGGTCGCCCCGGTCGACCGACGACGAGCTCGCCGATCTCGCCCTCCTGGGGGACCGCCTGCTCCACGTCGACGTCTACGCGTGGACTTCCGATCACGAACGCCTGCCCCTGGAGGTGGAGCGCGACGCCTGGTCGGCCCGACTCGCTGCGGCCACACCGTGCACCGCCGCGGCCCGGGCTGTCGGTCTGGTGCCCGCGGCGCTCGTGGAGTTCGTCCCGGACGACGATCCGGCCGTGCTGGCCCGGGAGGTCGGGACGCTCCGCCGGTGGCTCAGTCGCTGATCCGACCGACCCGCCAGTGGTCGGTGAGGACCTGCTCGTAGAGGGTGAGCGTGCGGGCGGCGACGTCGGACCAGCGGGTGTGGTCCCGTCGGGCGACCGCCGCCATGCGCGCGGCCTCCAGGATGTCGTCGTCGAGCGCGTCGAGCGCAGCGGCGACCGGCCCGGCGGTGTGGCCGACCGGCACGGCGGCCTCGCCGAGCGACTCCCGCAGGAACCACCAGTCGGAGCACAAGCCCGGCAGCCCGGCGGCGATCGCATCGGCCACGGTGCCGGTGGCCTGCATCCCGCCGTCCGGGTCGAACGGGAACGCCAGCGCGTCGCAGGCAGACAGGCGCAGGGCGTACGTGGCCTCGTCGACCATCCGGTACGGCTCGGCGACCGCGATCCGCGGGTCGTCGGGCACCGGTTCGTCGTCGCGGAGCGACCAGCACACGACCTGCACGTCGTCGCGCTCGCACCCGACGACGCCGTCGAGGAACTCACCGACGAGCTTCTCGGTGCGGGGCGCGCCGACGAGTCCGATCCGGATCCGGGCCGGTGGCAGACCCAGTGCGACCTCGGCCGCGCTGCGCTCGACGAGTCGGTCGCTCCACAGCGAGGAGAAGTCGCCGTGGGGGATCACGACGTGTCGGGCGCGTCCCCGGCCGTACCGGCCGACGAAGCGCTTGAGTCCGCCGTGGGTGTGGTGGACGATCGCGTCGGCGTGGTCGGCCCAGAGTCGGTACACCGGGTCGTAGTCGGTCTGTGGGGCCCCGGTCGGCGTCGGATCGTGAGGGGTGAGGTTGTGGGCGGTCCAGACCGTCGGGATCCCGCGTGCCTGCAGGTCCTCGACGATCCGCCGGTGCGCCTCGAGGTCGTCGAAGGCGACCCACTCCGGCCAGTGGAGGTGGAACAGGTCGACGGCGTCGCGGTCCACCTCCGGGTCGGCGAGCGGTCCCCAGGTGAGCGGCAGGTCGACGACGGCGTCAGCCATGGGGTCGACGAGCGAGCGGTGGTAGTGGTGGCCGTGGGCGCTCGAGGAGACACGGAGCGCCGGGGTCACCCGGAGCTCGACCTGCGACCGGCGGGCCGGGGTCGCGTCGAACTGGTGGACGCGGTGCGCCCGTGACCAGAACGACCGCCACTCGTCGATCCCGTCGACGAGCACGGCGTCCGACCGCCCGGCGGTGCCGCCGAGCGCCCGCCACTCCACACGCAGCGGCCGGTCGGCCCGCTCGGGGACGCTCCACCACAGCGCCCGGGGCGTGTCGTCGAGCTCGACCTCCCAGGTGACGTGCAGGGTGCGGCCGTCCCGCCTCCAGGTGGCCCGCACGGTGCCGGGTAGGTCGGCCGGCCCCGCCTCGCCATCCAGCTCGGCGCCGTGGCGGAGCCCGTCCCACTCGGCGGTGGCCCACCCCTGGCCGTGCTCCACCCGGGCGGGCAGGCCGCTCACGGTGTGCCGGTGTTCGCCGACCACTGCGACCGGCGCCCAGCAGGCCAGCTCCGAGTCGACGGGCACCTCGAAGAGGCCGGGGGAGCGCGGGGCGCACAGGTAGTCGCTGCGTGTCGCCCCGACGAGGGGCACGACCACCGACCCGCCGGGCCCGCGCGTGCACCACACCGACGCGGTGGTGGAGTCGTCGAAGCGCACGAGTTCGTCGAGCGGGGTGTCGAGCGCGGTGTCGTCGGCGGCGGTCGTGTCGCGGTGCAGTTCGAGCTCGTTGGCCGCCCAGGCCAGCTTTCCGAACAGGTCGAGGGTGAGCTGCAGGCGCCGGAACGGTCCGCGGTAGCCGTAGGGCGACCGGTGCCGGTGGGCGTCGACCACGCCGTCGGTGAACCAGCCGGGCAGTCGTGACGCCGCGCGCCGGCCGCGTGCCAGCCAGCGTCCCGAGTCGTCGCCGAGCTCGTGGCGGAGCGACGATGCCACCAGCTCGACGGTCAGCGCGGCGCCGAGCGATCCGGTGGAGCGGCCCCAGGCGACCGCCGTGCCGTCGTCGGCGAGGGTGCGTTCGACCAGTCCGAGGGCGGTCCGGAGCCCGTCCAGCCACAGCGGGCCGATGCGGTCGGCGAGCGGCTCGGTGAACAGCCAGACGTCGGCGGTGTAGATGTCGAATCGTCCGATGCCGTGGACCGAGTCGTCGAGGTGGTGGGCCGGAGTCCCGCCGAGCACCTCCACCACGCGCGCAACGAGGTCGTCGACGACACCCGGCTCGTCGATCAGACCGAGCCGCAGCCGGGCGAGCTCGCAGCGCGCCAGCACGGCGGCGTAGTTGCGGGGGAGGATCCTGGCGTCGAGCAGCTCGATCCAGTCGCTCGAGTCGCAGGCGGTCGCGACGTTCGCTCGTCGGTCGTCGTCGAGCGGAGCGAGCAGCGGGTTGTCGGCCCACGGGCCCCACTGCAGGACGGTCTCGGCGACCCGGTAGGAGAAGAAGGTGTGGGTGCGGGCACCGTCGATCCCGGCGAGCTGCGTCCGGAGGACCTCGTCGATCGGCGTTCCGGCGATCCGCTCGACGCCTCCCCGGTGGAGGTGGCCGAGTGTGTAGATCAGGTCGGCGGTGACGTCCGGCTCGACGGCGTGCCCGGCGAAAACCCTCGGGAGGCGGCCATCCGGGGCGTGCCGGTCGAGCAGCGCTTCGACGCCGTCGAGGACGAACTCCCGAAGCCAGCCGGCCAGGCCCGACGCCGTCGCCGGTGGCCAACCCCACGGTGGGACCGCTTCGTCGGCCGGTCCTGGGTTCCGCCGGGTGCTGTCGGACACGAGGACTCCCGTGGTCGTGGGGCCGGTCCGCCCCCGGATTCCGGGGCGAACCTAGCGGCGTCGATCGACGGTCGTCGCTCGACCAGGCCGGCCGGGTCGGGCACGACGACCGTCCGTGAGGTAGGAAGGGTGCCGGCGATCGTGTCTGGCGTCGCCGCACCTGAGGAGGATCACCGTGCCGGAACTGCAGCGACCCGAGTTCCTCAACCGGGCGGCCGGCGAGATCGACCGGCTGACCAAGGACGTTCGCTCCGGCGTGCGCAACGCCGAGGACGTCATGTCCGAGTACTGGGAGAACATCCAGCAGCTCGTCGACGACCTGCTCGGGTGGGTGTCGATCGAGGTGGAGAAGATCGGTGCCCGTGGCGAGGAGCAGCGCGAGGCGGTCGAGGCGCGCGTCCGGGAGCTGGCCAGCACGGCCGGTGACGCCGTCCAGCGGGCCGGTGGGGCGGTGGGGCTGACCTCAGGCCCCGGCCGGTCGGCCCCGACGGCCCCGAAGCCGACCGCTGCGAAGAAGCAGCCGACCGCCAAGAAGTCGACCGCCAAGAAGTCCGGGGCGAAGAAGCAGCCGACCGCCAAGAAGTCGACCGCCAAGAAGTCCGGGGCGAAGAAGAAGTCGAC
>SXMI01000295.1 GCA_005777415.1 Actinomycetota bacterium
CGTCACCGCGGTGACGTCACCGCGGTGACGTGACCGGCCTGATGGACAGCGACGCCCGGGTCGCGGACTCGCCGCAACTCGAGGGGGTCATCCGCCCTGCGAGGTCCTGATCCCGCCGGCGGTGCCGCCGATGGCGGAATCCCGACCAAGTCAGTAGGGTTTCGGGGTGACCGACCTGCTGATCGTGGCGCTCGCCGGCTTCGCGGCGTCGATGGTCGACGGCGCCCTGGGCATGGGCTTCGGACCCACCTCGGCGGCGATCCTGCTCGGGGCCGGCCTCCCACCGACCGCTTCGAGCGCGTCGATCAACATCGCGAAGGTCGTCACGGGTCTGGCCTCTGCCGGGGCGCACATGAGGGCCGGGAACGTCAACCGTCGCCTCGCACTCCGCCTGGCCCTTCCGGGTGCGCTCGGAGCGGCCCTCGGCGCGGTCGTCCTCCTGTCGGTGGACCCCACGGTGCTCCGCCCGGTGCTGGCGGTCCTGCTGCTGCTCGTCGGAGTCCGGATCCTGATCCGCTTCGGCCTCGAGGATGGATCGCAACCACCCCGTCGCGACGATCAGGATGCGGAACTGCTGGTCCAGGACGCGGACCCGCCCCGCGGTACCGGGGCCGCCGGGGCGTTCGGGGGCTTCACCAACGGGTTGGTGGGCGCATGGGGGCCGGTCGTCACCCCATTCCTGCTCCACCACGGTGTCGCACCCCGGGTGGCGGTCGGCTCGGTCAACACCGCCGAGGTGGCTGTCGCCGTCGTCTCGGTCGGCACCCTGCTCGGTGCGTCGGGCGGCGCCGAGGGTCTGGACCTCGGCATCATCGGGGCGATGCTCCTCGGCGGCGTGGCCGCTGCCCCGCTCGCAGCCCGCCTCGTGCGCCGGGTCCCGGCCCGCTCCCTCGGCCTCGCAGTGGCCGGTCTGCTGCTGTTGACCCAGACCCGCGAGCTCGCCGCCGCCGTCGACACGCCGCTCAGCCGGTGGCTCGGCTACGGCATCGTGTCGCTGGCCGTGGCGGTGGCGGCGACCCGGCCACTCGCCCGGGTTCGTCGCCGGGTGCGCCAGAGCGTCTGAGCGAACGCCCTCAGACCCTGACGAGCTCGCCGTGCGGGGTCAGGCCGTACTGCTGGCCCAGGTAGGCGGCGTCGGCGTCGACGATCTCGGCCGGCCCCTCGACCTCGACGATGAACACGCCGCCGGACGGCGACTCGGTCCGCATCTCCAGACGGTGCTGGCCGTCGCCCAGGTCGGTCACCGTCAGGTCCACCACTCGAGTCGTTCCCATGGGATCCCCCACTTGCTCGGAGCCCCGGCGTGGTGCCGGAGCGCTCCTGGTCATCCAATCGCCGGATGTGACGGAGTGCACTAGGCGGAACCTCCCGCCGCTGGGCCGGACGACCCACCGGGCGGCGGAGCCGCACGCGGGGCCGGACCCGCACCCAGAACCGGGATCTCAGCGACTCCAGACGAAGTCGTCGGGATCCGGCGAGCGGGTCCAGTTCCAGTAGTCGACCAGCCGCCACGGCGACAGCACCCGGATCGTTCCCGCCGGGTTCCGGTACCAGCTGTGGCGGATCGACGGGTGGGACCACACCATGCCGGCGAGCTCGGCCTGGAGTCGCTCGTCGTAGTCACGGGCGACGTCGGTGCGCACCTCCATGCTCCCGCCACGGGTCGACAGCTCGGTCAGGCAGCCGAGCACGTAGCGGACCTGGCACTCGGAGTGGAACACGAGGCTGCCGCCGTGGGCCAGGTTGGTCCCCGGGCCGTAGATGCAGAACAGGTTCGGGAAGTTCGGGACGGTGATACCCAGGTACGCCTGCGGGTCGTCGCCCCACTGCTCGGCGAGCCGGACGCCGTTGCGACCCACGATCTCCATGGGCCACAGGTACCGGTTCGCATGGAAGCCGGTGGCCCAGACCAGCACGTCGGCGTCGACCTCGCTGCCGTCGCCGAGTACCACGCCGGTGGCGGTGACCGAGTCGACCGCACCCGGCCGGAGGGTCACGTCGTCCCGTTGCAGGGTCGCCAGCCAGGTGCCGTCGTCCTGCAGCGTCCGCTTGCCCAGACACACGTAGTCAGGCACGACGGCGTCCCGCAGTTCGGGGTCGTCGGTGATCTGGTCGACGATCCACTGCGTGAACACCTCCCGGGCGGCGTCGTTGACCTCGCTCACCGACCGGTCCTGATGGGGCCAGTCCGGGTCGACACGCATGGCGGGCAGCCCGCCGTCGCAGGCCGGCCAGAACAACAGGAACCGGTACCAGCGTGCGTAGGCGGGCAGATGGCGGAGCGCCCAGCGGACGCCCTCGGGAACGGCCTCGTGGTAGTGCGGGTTCGGGAACATCCAGGGCGCGGAGCGCTGCACCACCGTGACGTGCGCCGCGACCCCGGCGATCGCCGGGACCAGCTGGAACGCACTCGCCCCCGTGCCGACCACCACCACCCGCCGCCCGGTCACGTCGAGGTCGTCGGGCCAGGCTGCGGTGTGTGCCTGGACGCCGATGAACCCGTCCCGGCCCGGCAGGTCGGGCACGGCCGGACGGTTCAGCTGACCGACCGCGCTCACGACCACGTCGGCCTGCAGTTCCTCGGTCACCGGAGTGCCGCCGGCCCCCGGGCCGCGCACGGTGAGCACCCACCGGTTCGCCGAGTCGTCCCAGTTCGCCGAGATCACCTCGGTCGAGCACCGGACGTGGTCGAGCACCCCGTACTCCCGGGCGCAGCGCTCGAAGTAGTCCTGCAGCTCGGGCTGGCGGGAGAAGAACTCGCTCCAACCGTCGTTCCGGGCGAAGGAATAGCAGTAGGCGTGGTTGCCGACGTCGACCCGACAGCCCGGGTAGCGGTTCTCGAACCACGTCCCGCCGACACCGGGGTTCTTCTCCAGGATCGTGCAGGAGTGGCCGGCCTGCAGCAGCCGGATACCCGTGAGGATCCCCGACATCCCGGCGCCGATGACAGCGACGTGCAGCCCGCCCGGCGATCCCGACCCTGCACCCGGATCGGCACGGGGACCCGGAACAGCGCGATCACCCGCAACGGCGCGGGAATCGACACCGTCGAGCTCGAGCTCCTCGAGCAGCATGGGCACGTACTCGTCCGGCACCTCCTCGGCCACCAGGTGGCGCATCATCCGGCGCACCGTCTCCGGGCCCGGCGGCGGCGGCAGCACGCACCCGCCGTCGCGGTAGGCGGCGATGAGCCCCAGGGCGCGGGCCCGGACCGTCGCCCGGTCCTCGTCCGACATGAACCCCTGGACCTCGTTGAGGTAGTTCCCCACCGGAGCCGGCAGGTCGTCGAGCACACCTGCGTCGCCGGAGAGGTGGACCAGCGACATCAACAGGGTCGGGACGCTCACGTCCTCCAGGAACCGGGCGATGGCGTCATCGTCGTCGGTGATTGGTTCGGACCCCGACGGCGGTCGGCTGCTGCGCAGGTCCACGTCACTCGTACATCTGGAACCGGGGCGGCCGGCCGGCGAGGCGGTCCTCGTTCTCGGCGGCGACCAGGCGCTCCCAGAGCTCGACCGGATGGGTGCTGATGTAGAAACGGCCGGCGGCGAGCTGGCGGAGCGCCTCCTCGGCACCGGCACGTGGGTCCACCCCGGTGCGCATCGCCTCGGCGATGCCGGCGCGGGCCAGGGCGACGCCGTCGTCGTCGCTGACGTCGCCCAGGGAAGCGGGCCGGTTCCGCTCCGCGTCCCCGATGTTGGTGGAGACCATCGCCGGACAGAGCACGGCGGCCCGGACGTGGGTCGCGTCCGCCAACTGCAGGTCGTGGTGGAGCGCCTCGGCCAGCCCCACCGCGGCGAACTTGGACACGACGTACGGCGCCGACACCGGGGCGGCCACGACACCGGCCACCGACGCCGTCACCACCACCGTCGCCGGGGTGCCGCGCTCCATCATGCGGGGCACGACAGCCCGGACGCCGTGGACCACCCCACCGACGTTGACCGACTGCACCCAGGTCCAGTCGTCGTCCGTCGACTGCCAGACCCGACCCCCGGCGAACACCCCGGCGTTCAGGAACGCCAGGTCGATCCCGCCGGTGGCGTCCCAGGTGCGCTCGACGGCGGAGTCGACCGCGTCGGCGGCGGTGACGTCGACGGTCTCGGTGCGCACCTCGGTGCCGGGGAACTCCCCGGCGAGGGCTGCGGCCGTCGACTCCAGCGCCGGCGCCTCGACGTCGAGCAGCGTGACGACCCCGGCCCCGGCACGTGCCGCGGCCGCCGCCCGGCCCC
>SXMI01000296.1 GCA_005777415.1 Actinomycetota bacterium
CGGTAGTCGACCGAGACGACGACGCAGCCCGACACGTCGGCGAGCAGGCGGCAGGACCCGTCGTGGGTGTCGAGGTCGCCGACGACCCAGCCGCCGCCGTGGTAGTAGACGATCGCCGGAGCCTGTTCCAGGCCCCCGAGCCGCCGGTAGACCCGGACGGGCAGGTCGCCGCCCGGACCGGGGATCCGGCGGTCGCTGGTGTGGATGCCCAGCCGTTTCGGCATGCCGACCGCCGCCGCCCGTCGCATGTCGCGCCGTCGCGCCTCGACGTCCGCTGAGGCGACCCGGACCCCGGTCCGCTCACCGAGGACCATCAGCGCCTGGACGGACCGTGACAGCACCCGCCCGTCGACCGTGATCGGCGGGGCGCCCACCAGCCGGTCCAGGACCACCGGCGGCAGCCCCAGGATCCGCCGTGCCGCACGCGTCAGGATGCTCGCCCGTTCCCTCGCCACCAGTGCCTCCCCGGCATCGCGACCCCGGTGCCCACCGGGGACCGGGGCCGTCGTCCGGCTCCGTGGGGAGGAGTCTCGCAGGTGCGGCGCCCCGAGGTCAGCTGAACAGGCCGAGGCGGGTGGCGGGCGCGCCCGGTGCGACCCGGCCGGCGTCGACCCCGAGGATCCGCTCGGCGAGCTCGGCGACGACGCACCGGGCGTCGTTGGCCGTGCGGAGGTCGCCCTCGTCGAGGTCGACGAGTCCGGGCCAGTCGCCGGCGACGCCGCCGCGCACCCGGTCCCCGATCAGCACGGCGAGTCCGCCCCGGCCGTGGTCGAAGCCGCCCGAGTCGTTGGCGGCCACCCGCCGGCCGAACTCGCTCACGACGAACACCGTCACGCCGGGGATGCCGGCGACGAGCGTCTCGATGGTGCTGTCGAGCTCGCCGATCATGCGCTCGAAGGTCCCGCCGACGACACCGATCTGGTTGTGGTGGTCCCAGCCGCCGACGTTGAGCACGCCGACCTCGGTGCCGACGTCGGCTGCGAACAGGGCGACGAGCTGCTCGGCGTCGCCGGCTCCGGCCGGCACCTGGATCGTCCGGGCCCGTTCCAGGGCGACGAGCGCACCGGCGCCCGAGGACGACAGCGGCCCGCGGTCGTCACGCCACAGTGCCGCCATGGAGGTGGTCGTCACCCCGCCGCCCGGCCGCAGGCGGATGCCGGAGAGGCTGGTGGTGGCGAGCACGTCGGCGGACCCACGGAGCAGCGCCGGTGTCTGGGGTTGCCCCAGGGCCACGCCCCGGAACGGACTCGACCCGACCGATCCGGCGGCGAGCGCCCGCCCCAGGAACCCTGTCGACTCGGTGGTGGGCGCGCACCGCTCGACGGTGGCCTGGGCCTCGAAGTGGGACCGTGACGTGCCGGGAACCCCGCAGGCCGGAACGAACGCCACCGACCCGGCCGCCGACCGTGCGGCCAGCCGGGTGGCGGCGTGGTGGAGGGACCAGCCGTCGGCGACGGGCCGCGTCCCGTCCGCTGGCAGCGCGGCCTCGCCCCGGGCGCGGTCGAGCTCGTCGCCGGGCGGCCGCAGGAGGGACAACCCGTCCAGACCACCCCGCAGGAAGACGACGACCAGTGGTGCACTCATCTCAGCTGGAACTCCGGTGAGGCGAACGTGAGCGAGCGCACGACCTCGGGGGTGCGGGCCGTGCGGGCCGCCGCCGCGAGCGCCGGCCCGGGCTCGTGGCCGAGCAGCGTCCGCGGGGTCGAGCCGGAGTGCAGGGGGAGCCCGCCGAATCCGTTGCCGGCGGCGGTGGCGGCGTTCCAGCGGGCGATCATGGCCCCGGCTCCGGTCCAGGCACCGGTGCTCTCGGGGTAGCCGTTCGGGGCGGGCCACTGCCAGGGGACCTGACCCATGGCGTCGAGTGCGGCGCGGAGACCCGGCGCCGCCGCCCGGAACTGCTCGGCGGTCGGGGCCGGACCGCCGGTGCGGAGCATGGCGCCGACCAGGTCGAGCGGTCGCCTGACCTTCGGCCCCCAGCGCTCGCTCCGGCGGGCGGCGAGCCGCAGGACCGGGGCGATCGCCGTGTCCTCCTGCTGGTAGGTGGCGGCCAGCTCGCCGACGAGGGGGTCGTCGGGGGCGATGGTGTCGGCGACGAAGCGGCGGGCCAGCTTCCAGCAGAGGAACCGGGCCGTCGCCGGCAGGCGGGCGAGGTGGTTCAGGAACGACTCCCCGTCGGCGACCCCGCGGCCCGACGGTCGCCAGCCCAGGATCTCACCCGACTCCGCCGGCCCCAGGTCGTGCCAGGCCGACCGGAAGGTGAACTCCCGGGTCGACGGGTCGAGCGACCAGCCGCTGAGCACGTGTGCGACCTCGACCACGTCCGCTTCGTCGTAGCCGCCCGACACGCCGACGGTCTGCAGCTCGAGCAGTTCCCGGGCGTAGTTCTCGTTGGGGACCCGGCCCCGATCCGCCCGGCTCGACGCATTGTCGAGGTAGACCAACATGGCCGAGCTCCGGGCCGAGGCCACGAGCAGGTCGGCGAACCTCCCCAGCGCCCCGGCCCGGATCACCCGGTCGTCGTAGGCCGGGACGAAGAACACGCTCGGCTGCTCGGCGATGCTGACGTGGAGGTGGTCGGCGAAG
>SXMI01000297.1 GCA_005777415.1 Actinomycetota bacterium
CGCTCCCACCACAAAGCGGGGCAAGGGGCGGGGCAAGGGGCGGGGCAAGGGGCGGGGCTGGGAGGATCACCCACGCTGCACCTGCGACCGACTCCGGTACGATTCCGGCTGGAAGCAAGATCCTGGCGTCGCCCGTGAGACGGTCACGCCGGGTCGGTGCGATGAAGCGGTGCGACGAAGCGGTGCGAGGAAGCGGACGCAGCGTCCGCAACGAGGAGTGGGGCAGCGATGAGCGAGGTCAAGAAGGCGGTGATCCCGGCGGCGGGACTCGGGACGAGGTTCCTGCCGGCGACCAAGGCGCAGCCCAAGGAGATGCTGCCGGTCGTCGACAAGCCCGCCATCCAGTACGTCGTCGAGGAGGCCGTGGCGGCCGGGATCGACGACATCCTCATCATCACCGGCCGCAACAAGCGCACCCTCGAGGACCACTTCGACCGCAACTTCGAGCTCGAGCACCAGCTCCGGACCAAGGGGAAGACGGGCGACCTGGCGGATGTCGTCGAGCTCGCCGAGCTCGCCGACATCCACTTCGTGCGACAGGGCGAGCCGCTCGGGCTCGGCCACGCCGTGTCGGTGGCCCGCAAGCACGTGGGGAGCGAGCCTTTCGTCGTCATGCTCGGCGACGACATCATGGACGACCACTCCACCGTGCTCTCCGACATGATCAAGACCTACGACGAGACCTCGTCGAGCGTGGTGGCGCTCATGGAGGTGCCGCTCGAGGACATCGCTTCCTACGGGTGTGCCGCCGTGGAGGACCGCGACGGCGCGGTGTGTCGGATCACCGAGGTGGTCGAGAAGCCCGCACCCGAGGTGGCCCCGTCCAACCTGGGGGTCATGGGCCGCTACCTGTTCACCCCGGCGATCTTCGAGGAGCTCGAGCACGTCGAGCCGGGGGTCGGGGGCGAGATCCAGCTCACCGACGCCATCGCCCGGTTGCTCTCGCACGAGGCCGTTCTGGGGTACGTCTTCAGCGAGGGGCGCTTCGACATCGGCAAGAAGCTCGACTACCTGCGGGCCACGGTCGAACTGGCGCTGCGGCGGGAGGACCTGGGCCCGGAGTTCCGGGCGTTCCTGTCGTCGATCGTCGCCCGTGAGGGCCTCGCCTGAGCGACGCGCACCGGCCCGGGGCGAACCCGGGAGCCGTGCCCGCCCGGGGGTGTGGCAACCTCGGGTCGTGATCCCGCTCGAGGAGGCTCTGGAGCACATCCGGGCTCGTGTCCGGCCGCTGGGGGCCGAGCGGGTCCCGCTCGCGGCGGCGCTCCGGTGCGTCCTCGCCGAGGACGTCGAGGCGGCATGGCCGGTGCCACCGTTCGACAACAGTGCCGTCGACGGGTTCGCCGTCGCTGCGCCCGATACGGGGCCCGGTCCGGTCGAGTTGCGGATCGTCGGGACGGTGGCGGCCGGCGACCCCGGGGACCTGCCGGTCGAGCCCGGCACGGCGGTCCGCATCACGACCGGCGCACCGCTGCCTCCGGGCGCGGCCTCCGTCGCCATGGTCGAGGACGCCGTCGTCGATGCGTCCGGTACGACGGTGCGTCTCGATCGGCCACCGCCGGAGGGGGCGAACGTCCGTCGGGCCGGCGAGGACCTGCGGGCCGGTGACCCGGCGGTGCTCGCCGGGACGACGTTGCGCCCCGGCCACCTCGGGCTGCTCGCCTCGGTCGGCCTGGCCGACGTGCTCGTGGTCCGACGGCCCGTCGTGGCGATCGGCTCGACCGGTGCCGAGCTGGTCGAGCCGGGATCACCGCTCGGTCCGGGTCGGATCCCGGACGCCAACCGGCACCTCCTGCTCGCCAACTGCCGGGCCGCCGGTCTCACCACGGTGGACCTGGGCCGCGCCGGTGACGACGTCGACGAGGTCGCCGACCTCCTCCGGCGGGGTGCGCGCTCGGCCGATGTCGTGCTCACGAGCGGCGGGGTGTCGATGGGGGAGTTCGACCCGGTGAAGGTGGCGCTCGCTGACACCGAGGGTGCCCGGTGGATGCAGATCGCGATCAAGCCGGCCAAGCCGTTCGCCTTCGGTCTGGTCGAGGGAGTGCCGGTCCTGGGCCTGCCGGGCAACCCGGTCAGCGCGGCGGTGTCCTTCGAGCTCCTCGTCCGACCCACGATCAGCCTGCTCGGCGGTGGCGGGTTCCGTGGCGGTCCGATCGTCGAGGCGGTGGCGGGCGAGGACCTCGCCAGGCGCCGGGACGGCAAGGTGCACTACGTCCGGGTGCGACTGGAACCCGGTCCGGACGGTCGACCGGTGGCCCGCTCGGCCGGGGCCCAGGGCTCGCACCAGCTCACCGGGCTGGCGGGTGCCGACGGGCTGGCGGTCGTCCCCGACGGGGACGGTCTCCGCGTCGGTGATGCCGTGGACGTTCTGGTGATGCCGGCCGACTGAGGTGCGCTGCGGGCGGCCCCACTCCGCCGCCCGTAGATTGATCGCGTGCTCCCCTTGGTCGACGGATTTGGTCGGACCCACCGCGACCTGCGGATCTCGGTCACGGACCGCTGCAACCTCCGGTGCACCTACTGCATGCCCGAGGCCGGCATGGACTGGACGCCGCGGTCGGAGCTGTTGACCTACGAGGAGATCGAGCGCGTGGCACGGCTCTGCGTCGAGCGGCTGGGTGTGGACTCGATCCGCCTCACCGGGGGCGAGCCGACGGTGCGTGCCGATCTGGACGAGCTCGTCGGCCGGCTGGCGCCGCTGGGCATCGACCTCTCGCTCACCACCAACGGCACGCGGCTGGTCGACCTGGCGGGTCCGCTCGCTCGGTCCGGCCTCCGCAGGATCAACGTGTCGCTCGACTCCCTGCGGCCGGACCGGTTCCTGGCCCTGACCCGACGCGACCAGCTCGGCGACGTCGTCGCCGGGATCCGCGCCGCGGTCGCCGCGGGACTGGCACCGGTCAAGGTGAACTGCGTGGTGGTTCGTGGCGTCAACGACGACGAGGTCGTCGATCTGGCCGCCTTCGGCCGCGAGCTCGGCGTGACGGTCCGCTTCATCGAGTTCATGCCCCTGGACGCCTCGGGCGACTGGGACCGGGGTGCCGTCGTGCCGCTCGCCGAGATCGTCGCTGCGGTCGACGAGGTCTTCCCCGTGGAACCGGTGGCCCGGACCAGCGAACCCGCCGATCGGTTCCGCTACCTCGACGGCGCCGGCGAGTTCGGTGTCATCCCCACGGTGAGCAACGCGTTCTGCGACCGCTGCGACCGGATCCGGCTGACCGCCGACGGGGAGCTCCGCAACTGCCTCTTCGCGCTCGGGGGGACCGACCTGCGCACCCTCCTGCGCGCCGGTGTCGACGACGACGAGCTCGAGTCGGCGATCAGGGCCTGCGTCCGCGACAAGTGGGCCGGTCACGGCATCAGCAACGTCGACTTCGTGCGGCCGCCCCGGTCCATGTCCCAGATCGGTGGTTGAGGGACCGGTGGTTGAGGGACCAGCGGCTGATGTCCCGGCGGCCGGGGGACCGGCCCGACGCCGAAGTCACGGGTGCCGACCGGGCGCCCGCCTCGAGTCCCTGCCTAGACTCCGGCCATGTCCGACAGCGGCCTGACACACCTCGATCCGCTGGGTCGGGCCCGGATGGTCGACGTCACGCCGAAGGAGCCCACGAGCCGGCGGGCGCTCGCCCGGGGTCGGGTGGTGATGAGCACCGAGACCTCGTCGCTCGTCGCCCGGGGCGCGGTCAACAAGGGTGACGTGCTCTCCGTCGCCCGGGTCGCCGGCATCCAGGCGGCGAAGCGAGCGTCCGACCTCATCCCGCTCTGCCACCCGTTGCTCGTCGGCTCGGTGCTGGTGAACTTCCGGATCGAGGACACGTTCATCGAGGTGGAGGCCCAGGTCGACACGGTGGACCGGACCG
>SXMI01000040.1 GCA_005777415.1 Actinomycetota bacterium
CAACCCGCTCACGAGCCGGCTGCGCCGCCTGCTGCCCCGGCGCTGGGAGGGACCCGTGCTGCGCTGGACGAACGCCCTCACCACCCAGGGGTTCTACGTGCTCAGCCGTCGCCGGCCCGGTCTGGTGAAGCGGGTGCTGCGCAAGGGGGTCGAACGTGAGCTGCCCGTCGGCTACGACGTCGACACCCACTTCACCCCGAGCTACGACCCGTGGGACCAGCGCCTGTGCGTGGTGACCGACGGTGACCTGTTCGCCGGGATCCGGAACGGGTCGGTCGAGGTCGTCACCGACCACGTCGAGCGGTTCACCGGGGACGGGATCCTGCTCCGTTCGGGTCGGCACCTGCCGGCGGACGTCGTCGTGACGGCCACGGGTCTGGAGCTGCTGTTCCTGGGCGGGATCGAGCTGGCCGTCGACGGCGAGGCCGTCGACGTGACCGAGCGGATGGCCTACAAGGGGATGATGCTGGAGGGCGTACCGAACCTGGCCATGGCGGTCGGCTACACGAACGCCAGCTGGACGCTGAAGTCGGACCTCACGTGCCGGTACGTGTGCCGACTGGTCAACCACCTGCGCAGCTCGGGGTCGACGACGTGCACGCCGGTGGCCGAGGGGGTCGAGGTGTCGGAGGACTCGCTCATGGGTCTGAGCTCGGGCTACGTCGTCCGGGCCCGGGACCGGATGCCGCGCCAGGGGGACCGGTTCCCGTGGCGGGTGTACCAGAGCTACGTGCAGGACCTGCGGGCGATGCGCCACGACGGTCTGGGCGAGGGGCTGCGGTTCGGGTCGGCGACCCGGAGCGCGGAGCGCCCGACGGCGGTGCCGGTCGGCCGCTGAGGGCGACGGGCGGACACGGACGGACACGAGGAACAGGGGAGACCGATGGAACTTCGACGAGGACAGGTGGCGGTCGTGACGGGTGCGGCGTCCGGCATCGGCCGGGCGCTCGCGGTCGAGTTGTCGCGACGGGGGCTGCACCTGGCGCTCTGTGACGTGGACGCCGACGGGCTGGCCGACACCGTCGGCCGCTGCGAGGGCCGGGGCGTCAAGGTGACGTCCGCGTCGGTCGACGTGGCGGACCGAGCGGCAGTGTTCGCCTGGGCGGAAGACGTCGTGGCGGAGCACGGTGCGGTTCACCTCGTCGTCAACAACGCGGGCGTGGCGCTGACCGCGACGGTCGACCAGATGACCGAGGAGGACGCCCGCTGGCTCGTGGACATCAACCTCTGGGGAGTCGTCCACGGCACCCAGGCGTTCCTCCCGCACCTCCTCGGAGCGCGGGAGGGTCACGTCGTGAACGTGTCGAGCGTGTTCGGCCTGGTCGGGATCCCGACCCAGTCCGCCTACTGCGCCGCCAAGTTCGCCGTGCGTGGGTTCACCGACTCGCTGCGGGTCGAGCTCGAGGCCGGCGACACCGGCGTGTCGTGCACGACGGTCCACCCGGGTGGGATCCGCACGAACATCGTCCGCAACGCCCGGACCCACGGGAGCGCCGACGCCATTGCCGGGGCCCGCAGCGAGATGATCCGGAACTTCGACCGGGCGGCCCGCACCTCGCCCGAGCGGGCGGCGACGCGGATCCTCGGGGCGGTCGAGCGGGACCGTCGGCGTCTGTTGATCGGCCCCGACGCCCGGGTGTACGACGTCGTGGCGCGACTGCCGGCGGCGGTCGGTCAGCGGATCCTCGTCGCAGGCACCCGTTGGCGCTCAGTGGCCGCCCGTCCGTAGGGGGCGGCACGGCACAGAGTGGTCGGGGTGTCACCTTGAGCGCAATGGTGCCCGGTCGGTAGGCTGGCCCCACGATGGGGCACATCGAACTATCGCCGCGCGCGGCCGACTATCCGCACCGCGTCCTGGGCCGGGTGGGCGTGCGCGCCCCGCGTCAGGGCTGGATGTCCGAGCCGGACCTGGAACGGGAACTGGGAAGAATGCTCGGTGAGCGGGCCACGGCCTTGGGGGCCGATGCCGTGGTCGAGGTGCGGTTCCGGAAGCGTCGACGGCTCCGCACCGTGACCTACTCGATGAGCGGGGTGGCGGTCGTCCGCGACCCGTCGGCCGCCGGCTGGTCGGGCGGGCCGCCGGGCTGAGACGGCGACCGGAACGAGACCGGTGTCCCGAAGGACGCCCGCCGCACGGCCCGCCGGACGACGGCGAGCACGGCCGGCCCGGCCAGGACGAGCAGGACCGTCGTCGTGATCGCCCGCCCGGTGTCCCAGCCGAGCGAGGTCACCGTCACGTAGACGGCGAAGCGCCGGAGGTTGTCGGTGAGCGGGCCACCGGGCACGTAGGAGAACTCGGTGTCGAGTCCCAGGGCGAACGGCCAGAACCAGAGGTTCATCAGGAGCCCGTAGGCATAGGACGCCACCACCCCGTAGACGACGAGGATCCCGAGTTCACGACGTCCACGTGCCGCAGGCAGCAGTCCCGCTCCCAGTCCCACCCAGCCGGCGGCGAGCATCTGGAACGGCAGCCACGGCCCGACGCCGCCGGTGACCACGGCCGAGGCGAACAGCGTGGTGGTCCCCAGCAGGAACCCGAATCCCGGCCCGACCGCCCGACCGCCGACCACCAGCAGGAAGAAGACGGTCTCGATCCCGGCGGTGCCGGCGCCGAGCGGACGGAGCGCCGCCCCCAGCGCCGCGAGCACGGCGAGCACGGCGAGCGACCGGGCATCGAGTCCGCCGTCGGTGAACTCGGCGAGGAGCACGGCGAGGAGCAGCGGGAGGACGACGACGAACACGACGGGTGCGTCACCGACCCGACCCGAGGCGCTCCCGGCGACCGCCGTCAGGAGCGGCCAGGTGAATGCGGCGAGCCCCACCGCCGAGACGAGGACCAGGCTCAGCGCCGTCCGAGGTCGGATCGTCACACCGTCCGGTCGGTGCCAGGCGGTGACGGCCGGGCTGGCCGCCGTCGCCGTCGGCGATGGGCCCGGTGCGCTCACGTCGTCACCGCCGGTGAGGCCTCAGCGTGGTCGACCCCGAGCGCGTCGAGCAGGGCGTGCAGGTCGACCCACGGTGCCGGCGCCACGACCCGGGCCACCTGCGGCGAGAACATGGGCGACGGGGCGAGCAGCTCCGGGGTCGGCCCGTCGGCGACCAGTTCCCCCTGGGCGAGCAACAGCGTGCGGTCACAGGTCGTAGCGGCGAACTCGACGTCGTGGGTGGCGACGACGACCGCCGCCCCGTCGGCCGCCCGCCGACGGAGGGCCCGGCCCAGCGCGGCCCTGGCCGCGTAGTCGAGTCCCCGGGTCGGCTCATCGAGCAGGACCACGTCCGGTGCGGCAGTGAGCTGGACCGCCAGGACGAGGGCGAGCCGTTGGCCCTCGGAGAGGTCGCGGGGGTGGGCGGTGCCATCGAGGCGCTCGTCGCCGGCGAGCAGGTCGTCCAGGATCGACCGGCAGGTGCCCGGCGGCGCCGAGGACTCGGCGTCGGCCTGGATGCACTCGTCCCCGACGGTCTCGAGGTAGAGCAGGTCGGTGGGCGTCTGCGGGACCAGGGCGAACCGGGCTCGTCGGCCGGCCGGATCCAGGGACCCGGTGTCCACGCCGCCGACGACCGTCGTGCCGCCGCGGCGCGGCCCCGTCCCCTGGATCGCCCAGAGGAGGGAGCTCTTGCCCGAACCGTTCCGGCCGACCAGCGCCCCGACCTCGCCGGTGCGGATCGAGCAGGACAGCTGCTCGACGGCCGTCGTGGCGCCGTGGTCGACCGACAGGTCCGTGACCTCCAGGGCGACTGGGCCGTCGGCCGGTTGAGCCACCGGTG
>SXMI01000298.1 GCA_005777415.1 Actinomycetota bacterium
GCCCAGCGCTCCAACTTCCAGATCGGGGCCGTCGCCTTGACCGCCTCGATGACGAACGCCGCCGCCGGGAACGCCTCGTCCCGGTGCGGCGAGGACACGGCCACCACTACGGCGTCCTCGCCGACGGCCACCGCCCCGGTGCGGTGCAGCACGGCCACACGGGCCACCGTCGGCCAGGTGGCCCGCGCCCGCTCGACGACCCGCTGCATCTGGCGCACGGCGTAGCGTTCGTAGGCCTCGTAGACGAGTTCGACGACCCCGGACCGACCCTCGGAGTGGTCGCGGGCCGTGCCGACGAAGGTCACGATCGCCCCGCTCGACGGACGACGGACCCACGACTCGACCTCGGCCACGGGCAGGTGACGGGCCCGCAGTCCGCACCAGGTGTGGTCGTCGAACAGGTCGGCGGGATCCGGGACCGGAGGGTCCTCGGCGCCCACGACGGGGGCGCTCGGTCGCACGGGGTCGGCCAGCACGTCGCCATCGTAGAGAACAGCAGGGCCGCAGCCGTAGCCGGACCGGCCGCGCCCAGCGAACGGCTCCCGGTCGTTATCTTCGGAGCCGTGCCGCCCGCCGACCCCGACGAACCGTTCGACGACCGCGTCGACGGGTGGGGCGACGGATGGGACGACGGCGGTTCCCGGCCCGAGGGCGAGCGTGGGTGGCGACACCCCAGCGAGATCGCTATGCAGGCCCGGCAGCAGGAGGACCGGGCCCGCCCGCGGCGGATCGCTGCGCTGGCGTTCCTGGCGCTCGGCGGCGCGGTCGTGGCGATCGGGGTGGCGCTCGGTTGGGGCTGGGTCCCCTCCGGCCAGGGCGAGACCGCCGACAGTAGCGCCGACCCGACGACGGTCGTGTCGTTGACCCTCGTGTCGGACGCCGGCACGACGACCCGGACCGGAGTGGTCGTGGGTCGCGACGACCGCATCGTGACCCGTTCGGCCGGCCTGGACCCCGACACGCAGGTGTGGGTGGCGGTGAGCGGACGCGAGCCCATGCTGGCCCGCCTGGCCGGCGAGGACCCCGAGACCGGTCTGAGCGTGCTGGAGGTGGACTCGCCGGTCGGTCGGACCTGCGAGCTCGCCGACGAACCCGATGTCGGCGACGAACTGGTCGTCTGGTCGGCTGGTGTCGCCGAACGCCGCCCCGAGCGTCGGGTCACCAGCGTCGAGGCCACCGACGTCGACGAGTTGCAGGTCGACGGGACGCTCCGGCGTGGGCTGTTCCTGGCCTCCGCCGGAGCGGGTCCGACGACACCGACCCTGGCTGCGGCTGCGACGGACGAACGTGACGCCGAGGGCGCCGACGGGGTCGTCTACGACAACTCGGGTCGCCTGGTGGGTGTCGTGGTGTCCCGTCGGACCGGGACGGGCCACCTCGTGGTCTCGTCGGCGACCGACCTGCTGGAAGCGGTGGACCGCCTCGATGCAGCCACATCAGGGGACGTGGCTCCCCCGACCTCCACGCTCGTCTCGAGCACCGGCGGCGGCTGACGACGCCGGGGCGAGCACCGGCCCGAGAGGCTGCGTCCTAGCATGAATACGTGGACGACGATCGACCCGGAGACGACGGACCCGACGACCCGGGTGGGTCAGGTGGGTTCGGTGGGTTCGGTGGGTTCGGCGGCGGTGACCTGGGCGACATCGGGTTCTTCCTCCAGGACCTGACGCGCATGCTGAGCGGCTCGGGCAGCGCCGGACCGTGGGACTCGGCGGCGCAACTCGCCGGCTCCATCGCCTCCCGAGGCGCCCCGGAGTCGAACGTGGACCCGGTGGACCGGATGGCGGTCGAGCAACTGGCCCGGGTCGCCGAACTGCAGGTCCAGGACGCGACCGGCCGGGCGCTCGATGCTCCGGTCCGGCTCGTTCCGCTCAACCGGTCACAGTGGGCCAAGACCTTCCTGAACGACGAGCAGGATCTCCTCGAGCGGATCGCCGGCTCGATCGGACAGGCGCTGCAGTCGCAACTCGGTGGCCTGGATGCCGATGAACTGGCCGGGGCCAGCGAGCAGGCCACACCGTTCGGCATCTCCCCCGAGGCCCTCATCCGACAGGTGATGGGGATGATGGGGCCGATGCTGCTCGGCATGATGGCGGGCAGCACCGCCGGCCACCTGGCCGCCCGGGCGCTCGGCCACTACGAGCTTCCCCTGCCCCGTCCCGCCGACGAGCCGCTGTCCATGGTGCTGGCGAACGTCGACGAGTTCGCCCGGAGCTGGAGCCTGCCCGAGGACTCGATCCGGCTCTGGGTGTGCCTGTCCGACGTGGTCCACCACCAGGTCCTGACGCTCCCCCACGTGCGCGACCACCTCGGGGCCCTGCTGCGTGAGTACGCCCAGGGATTCGACCACGACCCCGAGGAGTTGGACCGCCGGATGCGGGAACTCGGGCTCGACGACCTGCTCGGCTCCGGCGAGCCGGACATGGCGGCCGTCCAGCGGCTGGCGGGCGACCCCGACCTGCTCCTCGGCGCCATGCAGTCGGCGGAACAGCGGGCCCTGATGCCGCAGATCGAGGCGACCGTCGCGGCGGTCGAGGGGTACGTGGACGTCATCCTGGACACGATCGGGGCCCGTCTCATCGCCGACTACGACCAGGTGACCGAGGCGTTGCGCCGGCGACGGGTGGAGTTCGGGCCCGAGGCCCGGTTCGTCGAACGGATCTTCGGGCTGGAGCTGTCGCAGGCCACGTTCGACCGCGGCTCGGCGTTCGTCTCGGGACTGGTCGAGCGAGCTGGTACCGGGGTGTTCGAGGTCCTGTGGTCGGGCACCGAGTCGCTGCCGACCCCGGCCGAGCTCGACGCCCCCGGACTGTGGCTCGCCCGGATGGACGTGGACGCCGACCCTGTCGACAGCGACCTCACGGCGCTGGGCGAGGTCCAGATCCCCGACACCCTCCCCGACGACTGGACCTGACCACCAGAGATATAGGGGTCGCGCGCGGGGTACGTGTCGCGCGCTGGAGCCGGAGAACGCCGCTGCGCTGCGATCAGTCCGTCTGACGACGGGCCCGGCGGTCCGAGACGGAGCGTCGGACGTTGGACCCCACCTGCCGGACCGTGGGGATGCGGGGCGGTTGTTGACCACGACGCACCGCCGATGTGCCCGCCAGGTAGAGGGCGCCCGCCGCCGTCGCCGCCAGTCCCACGAACACCGAGCCCAGACGGGTCGGCATGGGCACCACGACGGGGATGAACGCCCCGAGCACCCAGGCCACCTGGAACCGGGACTCGAACCGGGCGAACGAACGGCCCCGGTTGGCGTCGGGCGCGTCCCGCTGGACCACGGCGTCGAACGCCTGCTTGGCCGATGACGCCGCCACCGCCACGAGCAGGGCGAGCGCCGCCTGACCCGCCAGCCCGCCCAGCAGGAACCCGGCGCCGCCGGCGACCACGGCGAGCCCGACCGCCACTGCCAGGAGGTACTCCTCGGGGAACCGGCGGCGGAGCAACGGCGACACGGCGGCGCCGAGCAGGCCACCCGCCACGCTCATGGCGACGATGACTCCGAAGTGCCATGCCGGCGGACCGACCGGAGCGAAGACGTCGGCGACCTGCACCCGTTCATCCACGAACCGGCTGCCGACCAGTCGTCCGAGCGCCGTGCCCGACGGCGGCGGGCCCGTGTCACCCCGGAGTGCGAACGCCAGGAGGAAGGTCACGAACCCGACGATCGCCCGGAGCGTGCCCATGGCCGACGCCGAGGTCAGCACGCCGGCGCTGCGCAGCTCGGCTTTCTCCTCGGTGCCCGCCGGCTCGGTGGCGACCGTGGTCCGAGGCACGTACATGGCCGCGATCACCGCCGCGGTGAAGGCCACGGCCGCCAGCGCCATCACGTGCCCGGCACCGATCAGCAACAGGATCGCCCCCGGGATCCCGGCCGCGAAGCCACCCAGGCCGGAGAGCAGCTGGAGCTTGGAGTTCGCCTCGACGAGCTCGGCGTCGGAGTGCACCACCGTCGGCACGATCGCTGCCTTGGCCACCTGGTACCCCTTGGCGAGGACGAGCATGAGGAACGCTTCGGGGAACAGCAGGAGGCTGTCGTTCGCCACGGCCGACACCATCAGCACCGCCAGCAGCGCCCGGCCGATCGCCGATCCCACCAGCATGAGCTGGTGGCCACCTCGGGCCCGGTCCATGGCGGGCCCGATCAGGGGGCCGACCACGGCGAAGGGCGCCATGGTGAACACCAGGTACAGGGCGATCCGCCAACGGGCACCGGACGGATCCACGTCGAAGAACAGGGAACCGGCCAGCGCCATGGCCACCAGCGCGTCACCGGCGACCGACAGGACATGGGTGACGGCAAGGCGGCCGAACGGTGTCCGCGACACGGCGGCCAACCCCGCGGTGGAACCGACCGCTGGGGCCGGACGACGACCGTCACGGCGCACGCGTCGGGGCTCGTCCGGGGACGAGCGGGGGTCGGGGCCGCTCACGGCGTCATGCTACGGGCCACCGCCGCCGGCGATCCCGCCGCTGCACGGGCGATGGTGGCAATGCTGGCGGGAACGACCGTCCCGTCGCGGGTCAGCCCCGATTGGCGACGAACTTGTAGCCCAGACCGCGGATCGTCACGATCCGCACCGGCCGGGACGGGTCGTCCTCGACCTTTGAGCGCAGCCGCTTGATGTGGACGTCGAGGGTCTTGGTGTCGCCCCCGTAGTCGCTGCCCCACACCCGGTCGATCAGCGTCGAGCGCGGCAGCACCCGTCCGGCGTTCTCCATGAGCAGGCTCAGGAGCTCGAACTCCTTGAGCGGCAGGCTGACCAGCTCGCCGTGGACCCGGACCTCGTGGCTGTCGGTGTCGAGTTCCACGCCGTCGTGGCGCAGCACGTCGGTGGGCTCGACCGGCGACTCCCCCACCCGGGGCTGGCGGCGCAGTACGGCGCGCATGCGGGCGACGAGCTCACGGAGTCGGTACGGCTTGGTGACGTAGTCATCAGCGCCCACCTCGAGCCCGACGACCGTGTCGATCTCGGCGGTCTTGGCCGTGACCATGATGATCGGGACGTCGCTGCGTTGACGCATCTCGCGGCAGACGTCGAGGCCCGAGACCGTCGGGAGCATCACGTCGAGCAGGACGAGGTCCGGGCGGATGTCGTCGAAGCGGTCCAGGGCCTCGGCACCGTCCCGGGCGACCTCGATCTCGAAGCCCTCCCGCCGCAGGCCCACGGTCAGCGCATCGATGAACGCCTCCTCGTCCTCCACCACCAGCACCGTCGGTGTCGCCGTGCTCATCGTTCAACCTCCATGCCGTCCAACAGATTGGCGTCCGGGTCGACGATGTCGAACCCGTCCTCATCGATCCCGAACTCCTCGATCGCGGCCCCGGTCGCCGCCACCACACCGGGAGCGAACCGTCCGCGGCCGGCGGCGGCGACGGATGCCCGTGGCAGCACCAGCGTGAACGTGGAACCGACCCCCTCGGTGGAGTCCACCTGCACGTCGCCGCCGTGGTTGCTGGCGACGTGCCGGACGATCGCCAGGCCCAGGCCGGTCCCGCCGGTCTCGCGGCTGCGGGCCCGGTCGACCCGGGAGAAGCGCTCGAAGATGCGGTCCAGGTCACGCCGCGGCACCCCGACGCCGTGGTCGGTCACGTAGAGCCGGACCACGCCGTCGTCCCGGTCGTCGACCGCCTCGACGACGACCTCGGAACCGGCCTGGGAGTACTTCACGGCGTTGTCGAGCAGGTTGAACACCGCCGACACGAGCTGGCGCTGGTCGCCCTCGACCGCCACGTCGGCCTCCACCTCGATCCGAACCCGGATGTCGGCCTGCTCGGCGGCGGAGGAGATCCGGCTGTCGGCCTCGGCGACCACCGACAGGACGGCGACGGTGCCGAACTCGGCGTCGTCGCCGAACTCGATGCGGGACAGCTCGAGCAGGTCGTCGACCGTGCGGCTGAGCCGGTCGGCCTCGACGATCATGCGGCCGGCGAGGCGCTCGACGATCTCCGGGTCCGGTTCGTCGCGGATCGTCTCGGCGAGCAGGCCGAGTGCACCGATCGGCGTCTTGAGCTCGTGGGAGATGTTGGCCACGAAGTCGCGCCGCACCGTCTCGGTACGTCGCTGCAGCGAGCGGTCCTCGACCACGGCGATGGCGCCGCCGCCGCCGGGAGCAATCGGCGATGCGGCCACGACGAACGACTCCGCCGGCGGACCGAACAGCTCGACGACCCGTCGGACGTGACGACCGGTGGCGGCCTCGACGAGCAGCTCCTCGACCGCCGCCGCCACCAGGACGTGGCCGTCACGTGCCTCGGCCAGTGATGCGGCCGCCTGGTTCCGGTAGAGCTCGGACCCGTCGACGTCCCAGATCACCACCCCGTGCTCCAATCGGTCGACCGCCCGTCGGAGCCGGTCGGCCAGCTCGGCGCCTCCGGCCGGCTCGACCTCCGGGGTGGTGGGATCGGTGGAGGACTCGACGGAGGCGACCGCTCGCTCCTGTCGCTCCAGCTGGTCCTGCAGGGCGGTGACCGATCGGCGCTCCCGGCCGAGCACGAGCACGGCGCCCACCAGCGCCACACACGAGGCCGCTGCGACCACCCAGGCGAGCACCGGACTCAGACTCCGCCGTCGTTGGCGGACCCGCCGGCGGGTCCACCGGCCGGGTCGGGCCCGGCGTCATCCTCGGCACCGAGGCCACGCAGGCGGTGTCGCGCCGACCCGCTGTGCTCCGGGAGCCACCCGGTGACCATGTACATGACCCGCTCGCCGATGTTGACGGCGTGGTCACCGATCCGCTCGTAGTACCGCCCGATCATGGCGAGCTGCACGGCGCCCTGCAGCCCCAGGTGCTCGTCGGAGTGACGGGTGAAGATCGCCTGCACGTAGTTGACCTGGAGCTCGTCGAGTCGGTCGTCGATGTCGTCCAGCGCGGCGGCGAGCGAGGTGTCGGCATCGACGTAGGAGTCGATCGCCGCCCGGATCAGGAAGCCGGCCTCGACGCCCATCTGCTCGATCAGGCCGCGGAGTTGGGGGCCGAACTCGACGTCGTAGATCCGCCGTGAGGCCTTGCACACGTTGACCATCAGGTCTGCGGACCGTTCCAGCTCCGAGATGAGCCGCAGGGTCGTGAGGACGAACCTCAGGTCGCCGGCGATCGGCGCCTGGAGTGCCAGCAGCTGACAGCACCGCTCCTCGAGACCCAGGCAGAAGTCGTCGATGACGTCGTCGCCGTCGATCAGCACCTGGGCCGCGTGCAGGTCGCGGTCCAACAGCGCGGCGGTCCCCCGGCCGATCGTCTCGGAGACCATCGCCCCGAGCCGGATCAGGTCGGAACGAAGGTTCTCGAGCTGCTCCTGGAACTCGTTGCGCAGCGATTCCAAAGCCACCTCGTGCACCTCAGCCGAATCGACCGGAAATGTACTGCTCGGTCCGCTCATCCGACGGGTTCGAGAAGATGTCGACCGTCCGATCCATCTCCACCAGCAGGCCCGTCCGAAGATCGCCGTCCGGGTTGACCTCGGTCGAGA
>SXMI01000299.1 GCA_005777415.1 Actinomycetota bacterium
CCGACGGCCAGCCACACGGCCCGCCGGTCAGGGCCGCTGCCGCTCGGGTTCGGGGCCGTCGGAGCCGGGTCGGTCGGGGTGTCGGTCGAGGTCACCGGGGAATCGTACCGGCGGACGGGCCGTGCGCCGCCGGTGCGGCCCGCATCAGTCCGCCGTGGCGCCCGGTCCGGCCAGCCAGGCGTCCGCCACGGCGGCGAACCCGTCACGCCACGCCACCTGCGAGGGGCCGCACAGCTCGATCATGCGCGACACGTCCACGGTCACGCCGCCGATCGTGCCGGTCGTCTCCTCGAACGTCGCCGTGTAGCCGCAGCGGTCGGCCAGGAATCCGCACCACTCCTCGAGCGACACCTGCTCGACGCCGGCCCAGTTGACGATCGTCGCCGGGACGGTCGCTGCGTCGGCGAGCGCCGGGACGGTGCGGGCGATGTCGGCCAGGTCGATCGGGTTGAACAGGTTGGGCCGGTCAGGGTGGACCGGCACCGGCAGGCCCGCCTGCATCATCGCCAGGTGGAACGCCGGCCACCCGCGGGCCTCGCCGTCGGGTCCGACGCCGTAGGGGACGTTCAGGCGGGCGATCGTCGTGGGGATCCGCAGCATCCGACAGACGGTGCGGACGACCTCCTCGGCGGCGATCTTGGAGATCGAGTAGGTCGGCATGATCGGCCGGTGGTTGTCACCGAGCGGCGCCGTCTCGTCCAGCACGGTGCTGCCCGCCGGGTCGTACACACCGGTCGACGAGCAGTTGAGGATGCGGCCCGGCCGCACGTGGTCGGCAAGCAGGCCGATGCCCTCGGCGTTCGCCCGCAGGTCCAGGTCCCACTTCTGGGTCTTGACCACCGCGAAGTTGGCGAGCACGTCCACGCCGGTCGGCACACCGGTGAAGTCCGCACCCACCAGGTCGGCCGGCACGCACGTCACCCCGGCGGCCTCCAGCCGGGCCCGGGCGGCGGCGTCACCGAAGCGGGCGACGCCGATGACGTCGTGGTCGGCGGCCAGGGCGACGGCGACGGACTCGGCGACCTGTCCGGTCACCCCCGTGATCAGGTAGGTGCTCATCGGGCGCTGACCCTAACGACTCGCCCGCCACGCCGGTGGTGTCGCAGACCGGCGCTGTCGCAGGCCGGTGGCACGCTGCGGCCACGGGGCACCGGGGAGGACCGACCAGCGACAGTCCATTTCGACACACGGTGTGACACAATGACACAAAGCATTCCGATCCCGAGGTACGACGTGGCTGCGCAGACCAGAACCACCAGGCTCCCCGCCGACCTGATCGAGGCCGCCGAGGCCCACGGGCGACGCGAGCACCGATCCGCGGCCAAGCAGATCGAGCACTGGGCGCGGTTCGGCCAGTACTTCGAGGGGCTGAGCACCGCAGCCCGGGTGAGGATCCAACGGGTCGTCGCCGGCGAGGTGGCCGTCGAGCAGCTCGACGAGGACGAGCGACAGGTGGCCAACGCCCAGATCACTGCCCGCATCTCGGCCGCGGCGAACGAGTCGTCGTTCGCAGACCGCCTCGCGGCCAGCGGGGTCACCACCGTCGGCCTCGACGACCGTGGTCGCATGGTCCGTCGGCACCCCGACGGATCCACCACTCACCTGTGAGCCGCATCGACCTGGTCGTCGGCCCGAACGGCGCCGGCAGGTCAACCTTCGTCGAGTTCGTGCTCGCACGCGTGCGGCCCGGGACGCCATTCGTCAACGCCGACCTGATCGCCGCCGAGCGTTGGCCGGACAACCCGATGGCACACGGCCACGACGCCGGCCGGGCCGCAGCGTCGATCCGTGATGCGCTCATCGAGGCCGGTGAGTCGTTCATCGCCGAGACGGTGGCGTCACACCCGTCGAAGATCGATCTCGTCCGCCGCGCCGTCGACGCCGGGCACCACGTCCACGTGATCGTCGTCGCCGTACCGCAGGATCTGGCCGTCGCCCGTGTCAGGGCGCGGGTCGCCACCGGTGGACACGACGTGCCCGAGGACCGTGTCCGCGCCCGCTGGGTCCGACTCTGGGAGCACGTCGCCCGAATGATCGAGATGGCGAACAGCGCCGAGGTGTTCGACAACTCCGGCCCGGCACCACGGACGGTCGCAGCCTTCGTGGAGGGCGCGGCCGTCGGGGCGCTCGACTGGCCCGACTGGGTGCCCGAGGCGCTCGCCCGTCGGTGGCGGCCCTGACGAATCGATCCCCACGACCACGCTGTCGCAGGCCGGTGGGACGCTGCATGGCGAATTCCTGAAGCCCAGTGGGTCATGGACGCCGACCCGTCGCACCAGCGGCCCGTGCTGGAGCTCCCCGGGCGTCCCGTGCGGACGGTAGCTCGGAATACGTGCGAAAAGTAGTGTCACGGAAGTGCGGATGGTAGCGATGCAGGCAGCACAGGGACCGTCCAACCCATGACCGGGTACCGCGTACGCGTGATCGACGCCGAACTCGACGAGCTGCTCGCCGACCTTGCCGCTGTGAGCCTCGAGGGCCCCAAGGGCGTCGGCAAGACTGCCACCGCCGAACGACGGGGATCGACCGTCATCCGCCTCGACGACCCCGCCATCGTGGAGGTGGTTCGGGCCCAGCCCGGTCGGCTGACGACCGGGATGCCGCCGGTCGTCGTCGACGAGTGGCAACGATTCCCGGAGTCGTGGGACCTGGTGCGGCGCGCGGTGGACGCGGATCACTCCGCCGGACGCTTCATCCTCACGGGGTCGGCGACGCCCATCGAGCCTCCAACCCACTCGGGGGCGGGCCGCATCGTACCGATCCGGATGCGGCCACTGAGCCTCCACGAGCGCGGCGTCGGCGTCCCCACCGTGTCCCTCGCCGAACTGCTCGGCCGAACCGGCAGCGTCGAGGGAGCCACCGAGATCCGCCTCGAGGACTACGTCGCGGAGATCGTTGCCGGTGGGTTCCCGGGCATGCGCCACCGGAGTCCCCGAGCGCAGCGGACCGCCCTCGACGGCTACCTGGCACGCATCATCGACACCGACCTACCGGAGCTCGGGGTGGGGATCCGGAAGCCGAGCACGCTGCGACGTTGGCTTGCCGCGTACGCCGCAGCGACTGCGACGACCACCTCGTACGACAGGATCCGCAACGCTGCGACACCGGCAGAGGATGAGAAGCCAGCCAAGACCACCACCATCGGCTACCGCGACGCGCTCGAACGGATCTGGGTACTGGACCCGGTGCCCGCCTGGTCGCCCACCTCCAACCACCTGTCCCGGCTCACCGCCTCACCCAAGCACCACCTCGCCGACCCGGCACTCGCCGCACGACTCGTTGGTGCGGACGCGCGAACACTGCTGGCCGGTCAGGGCCCGGACCTCGTCCCGCACGACGGGACCTATCTGGGGCAGCTGTTCGAGTCGCTGGTTGCGCTCAGCGTCCGCGTGTTCGCCCAGGCCGCCGAAGCGACGGTCAGCCACTATCGGGACCGCAACGGCCGCCATGAGGTCGACTTCATCGTCGGCCGCAACCACCAGCAGGTCCTCGGCATCGAGGTCAAGCTCTCCGCGACGGTCGATGACCGCGATGTCCGACACCTGCTCTGGCTCCGCGAGCAACTCGGGGAATCGTTGGTCGACATGGTCATCGTGACCACCGGTGCTGATGCGTACCGACGACCTGACGGTGTGGCAGTCGTCCCCCTCGCCCTCCTCGGGCCCTGACGAAGCCTGTCCCAGGTCGAGGTCAGGATGAGCGAATCATCGCCACAACGACCGGGGAGGACCGACCGTGAACGA
>SXMI01000300.1 GCA_005777415.1 Actinomycetota bacterium
GGCCAGGAAGGCGTTGGACGCGTACTTGATCAGCTCCGAGGACGCCGGGTCGGTGACGACGATCGGGGCGGTGAGACCGACGTACAACGAGACCATCTTCATGGCGGCGACCTCGTCGTCGGCACCGATCACGACCCGGTCGGGGTGCAGGAAGTCGTGGACGGCGGACCCCTCCCGGAGGAACTCGGGGTTCGACACGACGCTCACGTCCTCCCGGCCGAGGGCGGCGCTGACCTCGCCGGTCGAACCGACCGGCACGGTGGACTTGTTGATCACCACCGCACCCGGGTCCAGGTGCGGGCCCATCTCGGCGGCGGCCGCCCGGATGAACGACAGGTCGGCGGAGCCGTCGTCCGCCTGGGGTGACGGCACGCAGAGGCAGACGAACGAACGACCGGCCACCGCCGCAGCGGTGTCGGTGGTGAAGGTGAGGCGACCGGAGCGCAGTCCCTCGACGACCAGCTCCTCGAGGCCGTCCTCGAGGATGTGGATGTCGGCGCGGTTGAGGCGCTCGATCTTGGCCGGGTCGATGTCGACGCAGGTGACCTCGTGGCCGAGGTGGGCCAGGCAGGCCCCGGTGGTCAGACCGACGTAGCCCGTCCCGACGACGGCGACGCTACTGCGCATGTTCGCTCCTCACAGCTGTCAGGTCCCGGGGTCTCGACCCGGGACGTGGGAGGGGAACCGGCCCCTCGTCGACCTCTCCCGACCTTCGACGCTATCCGCGGACCCGCCGAGCACCACCGGGAAGAACCTCCCGGTTCACGGTGCCGACCTCACCGGCACGCGGCGGCCTTCTCCGCATCGGTCGGCAGGAGCACACCCGGGGGCACGGTCGTGGTGCTCACGGCCGGCGCCGCCGGGTCGACGGGTGGTGCGGCCGGGTCGACCGGAGGCGCCGTCGTGGTCGTGGTCGTGGTGGGAACCGGCTGGAACTCCTCGGGGAGCTCCTCGAGCGGCTTGGGCTCGTCCCGGATCCCCTCCATGTCCTCACCCAGCACCAGCTCGACGCGGTTGCCGACGATCGACTCGTCGACCTCGAGCTCCGGGACCACGTCGAGGTACCGGGCCAGCAGGACGGCGGCGTCACGACCCTCGGGGCCATGGACGATCGTCGTCGAATCGCCCGAGCGCTCGGAGGCCGCCTCGGCGTCGAAGCCCCGGCCGTCGAGGGCGGCGGCGAACAACTCGGCCTGCTCACGGGTGGCGCTGCCGGTCTCCACGTCGACGATGACGTTCTGCGGCTGCACGCCGAGCGCCGGGTCGACCCCCCAGAACGGCCGGATCACCGGGATCGCTTCGTCCCAGAGGACGTCCTGGTAGGCGACGCCGTCCTCGGGCGCCTCGACGGTCGGCACCTGCACGGTCTGGAGCTCGTCGGGGTTGAAGGTCCGGAACTGCGTGAGGAGCTGGAGGATCACGTCGACGCTGAGCGTGTCGTCGAGCACCACGGCGCTCACGGCGGCGTCGACGATGCCGAGCGCCGTCTGCGGGTTGCGGATCCCGCGGTCCGACGCCGCCCGGATGGCCCGCTTGACGAAGTCCTGCTGGCGGGTGATCCGCCCCAGGTCGCCCGTCGGGTCGTAGACCCACTCGTCGCCGAACTTCACCTCGAAGTAGCGCGACCGGGCGTACGCGAGCGCCTGGTCCGGGCCGAGCTGCACGCAGCCGGCCACGGGCACGTCCAGGCCGGTCTTGCGGTCGCGGACCGGGGTGGTGAAGTACACCGGGACGCTCCCGAGCACCTCGATCAGCGCCTTGAACGACGCGAAGTCCACCTGCACGTAGTTGTCGATCGAGATGCCGAAGTTCTGCTTGATCGTCTGCACGAGCGCCCGGGGACCGTTGGCCAGCATCGTGGCGGCGTTGATGCGCTGGTTGGACCCGTCGGGCAGCTCCAGGCGGGTGTCCCGGGGGATCGACAGGAGCTGCGCCGTCCCGGCCCGGGGGTCGACGCGCAGCACCATGATCACGTCGGCCAGGTTCTGGCCGGCGTTGCGTCCGGCCGCGACCGGGTCGTCCTCGGCGAGACCCTCGAAGGCGTCGGTGCCGATGATCAGGATGTTGCGGGGCTCGTCGACGTCCGCCGGGGTGCTGAGCGATGAGCCGACGTCGACCACCGGCACCGCCTGCAGGGTGGCGCGGACCTTCGTGAGCGCCAGGGCCGCACCCAGACACGCGACGACCAGCACCAGGTTGAGTGCGAGCAGGAGCCGCTGCGGCCAGGTCCTGCCGGCTCGTCCGGAATGCTGTCGTGCCACGAGGCCGCGACGGTAGCAGCGGCGCCGGAATCGTCGATGGCACCCGCAGGACGTGCGGACCGTAGGATCCGTGACGCGTGGTCAGCCGAGGTCGCACCGGGGGCGCCGAGCCCCTCGCCGTGGTGGGTGGACGACTGTGCACCGGCCTGCTCGACGTGACCTCGGACCTGACGGCGTTGGACTCCGAGGGATTCTGGGCCGTGGTGGTGCCCTACGACGGCCGGGCCGTCTGCGCCCGGTTCGCCAACGTGCGACCCGCCGTTCCCTGGCCGGGCGCCCCGTGGCAGGGCCCGTCGGCCGACAGCTGGGTGTCGTCACTCGACCGGGACGCGTTCTGCGCCGGCGTGATGCGGATCCGGGATCACATCGCCGCCGGCGAGGTGTACCAGGTGAACCTGACCCGTGTCCTCAGGGCGCCCCTCCCGGAGACCGCGCCCGGGGCGAGCACCGACGTGGCGGCGCTCGGTGCCGCTCTCGCCGTCGGCAACCCGGCCCCGTTCTCGGCCGTGATCCGCCTGCCGGACCAGGACCTCGCCATCGCCAGCGCCTCCCCCGAGCGCTTCCTCGCCCTCCGGGGCGACCACATCCGGTCGTCGCCGATCAAGGGCACCGCAGCGACCGCCGACGGCTTCTCCTCCAAGGACCGCGCCGAGACCGTGATGATCGTCGACCTGGTCCGCAACGATCTGGGCCGGGTGTGCGGGTGGGGCACAGTCGAGGTGCCGGCGCTGCTCGCCGTGGAGGAGCACCCCGGCCTCTGCCACCTGGTCAGCACGGTCGAGGGGAGGCTCCGCCCCGGCCTCGGCTGGGCCGAGGCGATCCGCGCCACCTTTCCCCCGGGGTCGGTGACCGGCGCGCCCAAGCTCGCCGCACTCGACGTGATCGCCGAGCTCGAGACCGCATCCCGCGGCCCGTACTGCGGCGCCATCGGCTGGGTCGACGCCGACCGCACCGTCGGCGAGATGAACGTCGCCATCCGGACGTTCTGGATCGAGGACCGACACCTGCACTTCGGGACGGGAGGCGGGATCACCTGGGACTCGACGCCCGAGGGCGAGTGGGAGGAGACCGAGCTGAAGGCCCGACGCCTGCTGCGCGTGGCCTCCGGCGACACCACGGCCGAGCAGGTGGTGGCGTGAGCGACCGACGCGACGCCGTCGTCTGGCTCGACGGGGAGCTGCGCGATCCGGCTCGTGCGTCGGTGCACTGGTCCGACCACGGCATCACGGTCGGTGACGGTGTGTTCGAGACCCTCAAGCTCGTCGACGGCCGGCCGTTCGCGCTCCGACGGCACCTGACCCGGCTCGGGCGGTCGGCGCACGGCCTCGGGATGACGCCGCCCTCCGAGGAGCAGGTCCTCGAGGCGGTCGACGCGGTGTGCTCGCCCTGGGGAACCCGGCCCGGTCGGCTGCGGATCACCGTCACCGCCGGGCCCGGACCCATGGGTTCGGAGCGGGGCACCGGCGGGCCCACCCTGCTGGTCGCCGTCACCGACGCCGCGCCGCCGACGACCGGTGACGGGGCGATCGTGGCCGTCGTCCCGTGGACCCGCAACGAGACGGGCGCGCTGGCCGGGCTGAAGACCACCTCCTACGGGGAGAACGTGGTGGCGCTCACCCGGGCCCGGGCACTCGGCGCCGGGGAGGCGCTGCTCGCCAACACCGCCGGACAGCTCTGCGAGGGGACCGGGTCCAACGTGTTCGTCGTCGACGACGACGTGCTGGTCACCCCACCGTTGCGCTCGGGCTGTCTGGCGGGGATCACCCGGGAGCTGCTGCTCGAGGCCATGGAGCGCGCCGGCACCCCGGTGGTCGAACGCGACCTGCCCCTCGACGTCCTCGGCCGCTGCCCGGCGGCGGCGCTGACCTCGAGCACCCGGGACGTCCAGGCCATCGCCACGATCGTGCTGGACGACGGACCACGACCGCTCGACGTGGACCACCCGTTGATCGTGGATGCCCGCCGGGCCTGGGCCGGGGCCCACGGGCCCGGAGGCTCGATCGACCCCTGATCGACCGGGCGGCGACCCGTCGGCGCGAACCGGTCAGTCGTCGGCCGGTCGGAGGTGGACGACGTCGCCGAGCGACACCGCCCGCCGCACCCGCTGATCGTCCTCGAGCACGAGCGCACCGTCGGCGGCGACGTCGACGGCCGTGCCGACCAACACCGAGTGGCCGAGATCGACGCGCACGCGTCGACCGATGGTCGCCGAGCGGGCCCGGTAGGCGGCCAGGAACTCCCCGGGGTCGGCCGAGGCCGGCTCCACCAGCGGCAGCCAGCGCTCGTCGAGCCCGACGAGCAGGTCGACCAGCAGGACCTCCCGGTCGACCGGCCCACCGAGCACCCGGTCGAGCGAGGTGGCCACGTCGGCCAGTTCGGCGGGAACGGACGCGGCGTCCAGGTTCACACCGAGTCCCACCACGACGAACGGTCCCACCCCCTCGACCTCGACGAGCTCCGACAGCACGCCCCCCAGCGTGAGGTCGGTGCCGTCCGGGCCGGATCCCGGCGCCACCAGGTCGTTCGGCCACTTGAGCCGGGTCCCGGCGCACGCGTCGGCCGCAGCGGCTCCAACCGCCGCGGGCAGCAGGGTGAGCCGTTCGGCCGGCAGGTCGGCAACCCCCAGCCCGATGCTCACCAGGAGCGACGACCCGGGCTCGTCCTCCCAGGTGCGGTCGAGCCGACCGCGACCGGCCGTCTGGTGGTCGGCGACGAGCACCAGCGGCGCCGGGGGCCCTGCCGTGGGACCTCGTTCGGCGACCAGCACTGGCAGGTCGGCGTTCGTCGAGCCGGTCGTCGCCACCCACCGGAGGTCGGCGAACCGGGTCCCCGCGAGCGCTGCTTTGGCGCGGTCCATGCCCACGGGTGGAAACTAGCGCCGTGTTCTCCAAGGTGCTGATCGCAAACCGTGGTGAGATCGCCGTCCGGGTCATCCGGGCGTGCCGTGAGATGGGGATCTCCACCGTGGCCGTGTACTCCGAGCTGGACCGGGACGCCCTCCACGTCCGGCTCGCCGACGAGGCGTACGCGCTCGGGGGCCAGACGGCCGCCGAGAGCTACATCGACGCCGACAAGCTGCTCGACGTGATCCGTCGGTCGGGCGCCGAGGCGGTGCACCCCGGCTACGGGTTCTTCTCCGAGAACTCCGACTTCGCCCGGGCCATCACCGAGATGGGCGTCGCGTTCATCGGACCCGGCCCGGACGCCATCGACGTGATGGGCGACAAGATCTCGGCCCGCCACGCGGCCGAGCGCGTCGGCGTGCTCGGCGTCCCCGGCACGACCGACATCCTCACCGACCCGCAGCAGGTCGTCGCCTTCGGCGACGAGTTCGGGTACCCGGTGGCCATCAAGGCCGCCTACGGGGGCGGTGGCCGAGGCATGAAGGTCGTCGCCTCCGCCGACGAGGCCGCCGCCGCGCTCGAGTCCGCCCAGCGCGAGGCGCTGGCCTACTTCGGCCGCGACGAGTGCTACATGGAGCGGTACCTCACCAAGCCCCGGCACGTCGAGGGCCCGCTGAGCGCCGACACGCACGGCAACTGCGTCTACCTGGGCACCCGCGACTGCTCGGCCCAGCGCCGCCACCACAC
>SXMI01000301.1 GCA_005777415.1 Actinomycetota bacterium
GTACTCGACCGCTCCGGCGGCGGCCTTGGTCACCGTCGGCGTGACGTGCACCGCCCGGTGACGGGGCAGGACGACACCGGTGACGCCGGCGCACTCGGCGATCCGCAGCAGCGCACCCAGGTTGCCCGGGTCCGTCACCCCATCGACAGCCAGGAGGAACGGGGGGGTCGCACCATCATCGCCCCGCTTGGCGGACGGTCGGATCAACGACTCGAGCTCCTCGTCGGGCAGCTCACCGGCTCGGGCCACCACCCCCTGGGGCGCCTCGGTCCGAGCGAGCGAGTCCAGGCGACTCCGCGACACCTCGGTCACAGGGACCCGGAGCTCGTCGGCCAGGTCGACGATGTCGCCGATCACATCGCTGTGCTCGACCTCGGTGGAGAGCAGGATCTCGTAGGCCGTCCGCCGGCCGGCGAGCAGGAGCTCCCGCACGGCCTGGCGACCCTCGACCTGGGTGCCGCCGAGCCCGCGCTCACGTGGGGCGGTCGTGCGCCCGACCTGCCGGGTCGAGGACCCGCGGTCGTTCGTCCGTCGCCCGCCGGTCCGTGACGAACCGGTGTCGGTTCCGCTGCGACCGGTGCCGCTGCGACCCGTGCCGCTGCGACCCGTGCCGCTGCGACCGGTGCCCCGAGACGACGCACCACGGCCGGTCGACCGACCCGATGCGCTGCGGTCGGCGCGGCCACTCGATGCGCTGCGGTCGGCGCGGCCACCCGAACGCTTGGGTGCGGGGCGGCGCCCGCCCTTGCCGGCGCCGCCGGATCCGGATCGGCTCACGACGGTGACCCGCTGCGCTCGACGAGCGCGCTGGTGAGGCACACGATCCCCTCGGCGCGTCCCAGACCGCCGATCCCCTCGGCACGGCGGCCCTTCACCGACACCGGAGCGCGCACCGCCTCGGACAGCCGATCGCACATCGCCTGTCGGTGCGGAGCGATCGCCGGGCGTTCGGCCACGACGGAGCAGTCGACGTTCACCACCGACCAGCCGTCGGCATCGAGCATCCTGACGACCTCGGCGAGCAGGGCCATGCTGTCGGCGCCGCGCCAGCGGTCGTCGGTGTCGGGGAAGTGCATGCCGATGTCACCGAGTCCGACCGCACCCAGCAGCGCATCGGCGATCGAGTGGGCGACCACATCGGCGTCGGAGTGGCCGTGCAGGCCGGGCCCGTCCTGGAACACCACGCCGCCCAGCACCAGTGGGCGCGACGGGTCGTCGCTGAACCGGTGGATGTCGAAGCCGTTGCCCACCCGGAAGGTCACGCTGCCGAGTCTCCCCCACCGCCACCGGCCGCACCATCCGAGGATCCCCGGTCGTCACCGAGGAAGGCGCGGAGCACAACGAGGTCGTCCGGCCCGGTCAGCTTGAGGTTGCGACGCTCCCCGTCGACGAGGACGACCCGACCGCCCTGCGACTGCACCAGCGCGGCGTCGTCGGTGGCCTCGGTCCCCGCCGCGTACGCCGACCGCAACGCTCCGGCCGCAAAGGCCTGCGGGGTCTGGACCGCCCGCAGGTCGTCCCGGTCGACGAGCTCGCCGTCGGTGCGGCGAATCGTGTCGATGACCGGGACGACCGGCACGGCGGCATCGGCTCCGGCTCGGACGGCCGCCACCACCCGACCGAAGAGCTCCGGGGAGGCGAGCGGCCGGGCCGCATCGTGGACGAGGACCACCGCCGCGGTCGCCGGGACCGCACCGAGGCCGTTCCGGGAGGACTCGGTCCGGCTGACACCACCGGCGACGACCGACGTCGCGCCGGCGACGCGATCGGCCGCCGTGCCCACCACCTCCGGCGGCAGGACGACGACCACCCCCTCGCAACAGGACGCCGCCACCGCCACGCTCCGGTCCACCACCCGGACGCCGTCGAGTTCCTCGAACTGCTTGGCCCCACCGAACCGTCGGCCGCTCCCGGCGGCGACGACGATGCACCACACCCCGTCCGACGACTGCGGGTCCGCCGTGGGTGCGGGTTGGCCGAGGCGGGACTCCACGACGGGCACGGTACAGTCTCGGCCGTGAGCGACATGAGCCTGCTGCAGAACGTGGAGCTGTTCGGGGACTTCAGCGACGACGAGCACCGGCGGGTGGCCGATGCCGCCGACGTCCTGGACCTGGTCCGCGGCGACGTGCTCTTCGACGAGGGCTCCGAGGCCGACGCCTGCTACGTCGTGATCGACGGACGGATCGCCATCTCGAACCGTTCGGTCGACGGACGCGAGTCCATGGTGGCCCTCATGGAACGGGGCGACCTGTTCGGCGAGATGGGCCTGTTCGACGGCATGGGCCGGTCGGCCGAGGCCCGGGCGCTCGAGTCATCCCAGGCCATCCGCATCCCCTACGACGTGCTCCGAGCCGTGTGGGACGACCGGCCCGACCTGCTCTGGTCCGTGGTGCGGCTCCTGAGCCAGCGCATCCGCTCGACCGACGAGGCGTTGGCCGATGCGTTCTTCCTGGACGTCACCGGACGAACGGCCAAGCACCTCCTCGACCTGGCCGGCGACCGGGACGAGTTCGAGATCCCGATCACCCAGGAGGAGCTCGCCGGGCTCGTCGGGGCGTCACGGGAGCGCGTGAACAAGGCGATCGCCAGCTTCCTGAAGCTGGGGTGGATCGAGCAGCAGGACCGTCAGTACCGGATCCTCAACCGCCGGGAGCTCGAGATCCGCTCGTCCTGACCGGACGACCACGACGGCCGGTCCCGATGGCCGGGCCGGATCGCCGGTCAGGAGCGTCAGTCGGGCCAGAGGATCTGGACCACCGAACGATCCGCCGGATCGACCACGACCTCGAACGAGTTCCCGTTCACCATCCGCACGAGGTGGCGATGGGGTACGACCACCCTGATGGTCTGCTGGTAGCTCTCCCAGCCGTCGAGGCGGATCTCCAGGTCCACGTCGCCGACGGGCTCGAAGCCCACCACCTCACCGGTGGCCCGGAACCCGCCGCTGAGCACCGCCTGACCTCGCAGGCCCCCGTCGATCGAAGCGGGCGGCGACGAGGCCTGGGCCTGCTGGTCGGCAGCGAACCGTGCCGCCGCGCCGGCGGCAGCCAGGTCATCGGGGATGTTCTTCACTCGCCCCCACGTGGTGGTCGGCCGACCCGCCTGAGCCGCGGCCGCGTTGCTCGAGTCACGGAGCTTCCGCCAGTCGTCCATGATTCCCACGGCACGGAGCCTAGAGCGGCGTGTAGCGTCCGTGTTCGGCACACCACTCTCCGCACCCAAGGGAGCCACGACATGGGACTCTTCAAGAAGATCAAGGACGGGATCGACTCCGGCGTCGCCGCCGGGCAGTTCGCCCAGGACAACGCCACCCAGCAGGCGGGAGCGGATCAGATCGGTGTCTCGGGCCTGCCGGTCGACCCGGCCGTTCTCGGCGGCCCCTCGTCGGCACCGCTCTCCTCCGACGATCCCCTGCTCCAGCCGATCAATGGCATCGGAATCCCGGAGTACGCCCACGTCGCCAAGGAGGCCCAGGCCCGGGGCGTCACCGATGAGGCCGGCATGGTGGCCCTCGCAGCGGAGCTCGGCTACGACCCGGCAGTGTTCGGACCCGCCATGAACGAGTGGGTCAGCCGGATGGGGCAGTCGATGGTCGTCGGCCAGGAGTTCCGCCGGGCGCTCGGCTACTGAGCGCCCGGAATCAGACGCCGGCGAGGAAGGCCAGCGCCCGGTCCCAGGCGTCGGCGGCGTCGTCGGGGCGGTGCGCCGGTCGGGACGGGTCGTGGACGAACCCGTGCCCGGCCCCCTCGTAGCGCACGACCCGTGCACCGGCGGCCTCGAGACGGTCGACCTGGTCGACCGGGGTCCACTCGTCCTCGCTCCCGATGATCGCCAGGACCTCGGTGTGGTTGCGGCGGGCGACGGCGTGGAGGGGCTCGCCGTGGCCCGGTCCCTGCCAGTCCGCAGGGACGGTGATCATGCCGTAGAACGAGACGATCCGGTCGAAGCGACCACGGTCGGCGCCGAGCAGGGCGTACATGCCGCCCATGCAGAAGCCGATCAGGCCGACCCGGTCGCAGCCGGTCGCATCCGCCGCCGCCGCGGCATCCCCGAGCAGGTCGTCGTCCCGCAGGCGTCCCAGCGCCGCGAACCGCGCGGTCACGCCGTCGGGGTCGTCGGCCCCGGGCAGGTCCTGGCCGGGGAAGGGTTCGGGACAGACCACCGTCCACCCGGTCCGGGCGCTGAGCGCATGGCACAGGTCGCTGAACAACGGGCGGAGACCCCAGACGTCGGGGATGACGACCAGGCCACGATCGGGGTCCTCGCCCGCCGCGATCGTGGCGTGCGTGCCCGACTGCAGGACGAGCTCCACGGCCGCCTCAGTTGTACCGGTCGAGGATGCTCGACTCTGCGATCCGGGTCAGCGCATCCTTGACGGACCGGGCCCAGGACTCGCCGACGCCGGCCACATCGGCGAGCTCGTCGACCGAGGAGCGCATCAGCTTCTCGAGCGAACCGCAGTGGTGCACGAGCGCGTCGCTCACCTCGTCGGGGATGCGAGGGATCCGGGCCAGCATCCGGTACCCCTTGGGGGCGACGGGCGAATCGAGCTCGTCCGCCTCGCCCGAGAGGTGCAGGAGGTGGGCGATCTCCTCGGCGTCGAAGAGATGGTCCGTGTCCAGGTCGCTCAGTGTCTCGATGGCCTGCTCGAGGTCCCAGGACGAGTCGTCCTGCACGTAGTCCTTGATGACCAGCAGCCGCTCGTCCTCGACCCCGGCCATCATCTCGTTCAGCTGCAGACGGACCAGCCGGCCGTCGGTGCCGAGCTCCACCAGGTAGCGCTCGATCTCGTCGGAGATGCGGGCGACCATCTCGGCGCGCTGGAGGAGCGTGACGACGTCCCGGAGCATCACCTGATCCTCGACCTCGAGGTAGCTGAGCTTGTTCGACTCCTCGGTGAGCCGCTGCTTGTACCGCTCCAGGGTCTGCAGGGCGAGGTCGCAGCGACTGAGGATCGCCGGGATCGGCTCCAGCTGGTACCGGCAGTTGCGGGTGTAGACGGTGAGCACGGCCATGTCCTCGGAGACCGAGATGACCGGGACGCCGATCGACCGGGCGACCCGCTCCGCCGTCCGGTGCCGGGTACCCGTCTCCTCGGTGGGGACGTTCGGGTTGGGCACCAGGTGCACGTTCGCCCTGGCGATGTAGCCGGCGTCGGGGGTGAGCACGATCGCCCCGTCGGTCTTGGCCAGCTCCGACAGGCGCTGCGCGTTGTAGCCCGTGTTGACAAGGAACCCACCGGAGGAGATGTTGAGGACGTCGGGGCCGTCGCCGATCACGATCAGCGCACCCATCTTGGCCTTGAGGATGCGGTCCAGGCCCTCACGCAGCGGCTGGCCCGGCGCCACGGCGGCGAGCGCCTCCATCAGCTCCGGGTCCCGGTAGTCCACGGCGACAGTCTAGGTGGAGGTCCCGGCCGCCCGACGCGGGAACCCGTCGCCGGCGAGCGGGACCCGCTGCACGATCGGGTCACTCGTCGGCGAAGAAGGTGAGGAGCGCCTCGTGCAGGGTCGCCGCCCGGTGCACCCGGAGTTGGGCGTCCACCGGCGGCGAGGACTCCGGGACGAGTGCGGCGCCGACGCCGATCCGGGCCGCCTCGACCAGCCGACGGTCCAGCCGGCCGACCTGGCGCAGCTCACCGCCCAGTCCGACCTCGCCGCACACGACCACGTCACCGGCGAACGGCTGGTCGAGGGCGGCCGACACGATCGCCAGACACACGGCCAGATCCGCGGCCGGCTCGACCAGTCGGGCACCACCGACGGTGGCGGCGTACACGTCGTGCTGGCCGAGTACGACCCCGGCGCGCTGCTGCAGCACGGCGAGGAGGAGGGCCACCCGACCGCTGTCGAGCCCCTGCACCGACCGACGCGGCTGGGGGAGCGATGACGGCACGACGAGTGCCTGCACCTCCACGAGCAGGGGTCGGCGCCCGTCGACGGCAGCGCAGACGACCGACCCGGTGACGCCGGCCTGACGGTCGGCGAGGAACATGGAGGACGGATCGGGCACCGCCACGAGGCCCCCCTCGACGGAACGGAACAGCCCGAGCTCGTCGGTGGACCCGAACCGGTGCTTGCTGGCCCGCAGCAGTCGCACGTCGTGGTGCCGGTCACCATCGAGCGACAACACGGTGTCGACGACGTGCGCCAGGGTCTGGGGCCCCGAGA
>SXMI01000041.1 GCA_005777415.1 Actinomycetota bacterium
CCGCCGATCACGATGTTCTGCGGGGAGTTCCGCTTCAGCCAGAGCGTGTAGACGAACACGTAGAAGAGACAGGCGGACAGGGCCAGCACGGCGGACAACAGGTTGACGAGCGCGGTCAACCAGACGAAGGCGACGGCCTCCAGCCCGAGGGCGAACACCAGTGCCGCCCGGGGCGAGACCACGCCGGTGACCAGCGGCCGGTTCCGGGTCCGCTCCATCCGTGCGTCGATGTCACGGTCCACCACCATGTTGATGGCGTTCGCGCCGCCCGCAGCCAGGGTCCCCCCCACCACGGTTGCGACCATGAGCCAGACCGACGGCAGGCCCCCCTCGGCCACCACCATCGTCGGGACGGTCGTGATCAGCAACAACTCGATGATCCGCGGCTTCGTGAGCGCGACGAAGCCTCCGAGACGCACCGAGAACGGGACGGACGGGGAGACTGCCGGGGCGACCATGCCGGGGCCGAGGTTACGAGTCCGACCCGCAGTCCTGCCAGCACGGGCCGGGGGACGTACGCCACACCGGTCGCCTGCGACCTCGTCGCAGCGTGGACCTAGCCTGAGGTCGTGCGCACGAGCCCCGATCGACCGCCGGCCCCCGGGTCGCCCGCGGACCACACCTCGCTCCCTACCCGGGACCGCTGGACCGTGAGCCCCGGGACCTACCGGTGGCTCGCCATCACGGCGCTCGCCCTGCTGGTCGCCATCGTGGTGACCGGCGCCGCGGTCCGGCTGACCGGATCCGGGCTGGGCTGCTCGGACTGGCCCAACTGCGAACCCGGGGACTTCGTCTCGGTCTCGACACCCAACCAGGCGATCGAGCAGTTGAACCGGTTGTTCACGGGGCTGGTGTCGCTCGCCGTGGCGGCCGCCGTGCTCGGCTCGATCCGGCGGCGCCCGTTCCGGCGCGACCTGGTGTGGCTGTCGGTGGGTCTGGTGCTCGGCGTCATCGGCCAGATCGTCCTCGGCGGGATCACCGTGCTCGTGGACCTGCACCCGGTGGCCGTCGGCGGCCACTTCGTGCTCTCCATGATCCTGGTCGCCGATGCCGTGGTCCTGACCTGGCGGGCGGGTCGGCCCGCCGGACCGCGGGCGCCGGTGGTGCGACCGGACCAGCTCTGGCTCTCGCGGGTCGCACTGACACTCGCGGCCGGGCTCATGCTCACCGGACCGATCGTGACGGGCACCGGGCCGCATGCCGGCGACGCGGCCTCGCCCCGGTTCGGGTTCTCCATCCCCGACGTGGTGCGGGTGCACTCCATCAACATGTGGCTGTTCCTGGTGGTGCTCGTCGTGCTCCTCGTCCGACTCGTCCGGACCCCGGGCGTGGATCGGCTGGGTGATGGCCGCCTGGTGCGCCGGGGCACGGTGGTGCTCGGCGTCGTGGTGGCCCAGGGAGCGATCGGCTACCTCCAGTACGCCACCGGCATCCCGGCGGCGCTGGTGCTGGCCCACATCATCGGGGCCACCGCCGTCCTGTCGACCATGATCTGGTTCCACCTGGGGCTGTCGGCGCCCACGGCGGGCGCCGGATCCACCCCGGTCGACCGCTCGGGCTCGGGCGCTGTGGAGCACACCGGAGCCGGGAGCCCCCGGTGAGCGCGCCGGCGCCGGTCGAGACCCTCGACCCCGAGGTCACCGACGAGGTCGACCTCGACGAACCCTGGGTCGTGATCGTCTGGAACGACCCGATCAACCTGATGAGCTACGTGGCCTTCGTGTTCCGCAAGCTGTTCGGCTACTCCGAGGACGAGGCCGAGCGCCTGATGCTCCAGGTCCACCACGAGGGCAAGGCGGTCGTCTCGAGCGGTCCCCGCCACGAGGCGGAACGGGACGTCTTCCGGCTGCACGAGCACGGCCTGTGGGCCACCATGCAGCAGGACTGAGTCCGGTCCCGACCGCAACCGACCCCGAGGCCCCACGTGTTCCGCTCCCCGATCAAGCGTCGTTCCGACGGCTCCTACCGGTTCGGCATCAGCCCCGAGGAACGCCGCCTCGTGGCGGACGTCGTCGGCCAGCTCCGCCAACTGCTGCTCGCCGACGACCCGTCGCTCGCCCGACTCTTCCCACCTCCCTACGGCGACGACGCCGAACGCAACGCCGGGTACGCCGCCCTGGCCGGCAGCGAGTTGATCGAGCGGCGGCTCGCCTCGATCGACCTGGTCCTCGACACCATCGAGGCCGACTCGCTGTCCCAGGACGAGCTCGAGGCGTGGATGCGGTCGATCAACGACGTCCGCCTGGCGCTCGGCACCATCCTCGACGTCGACGAGTCCGAACGGCCGGCGACCGACCCCGACGAGGCGACCTCCGCCAACCTCGCCGTCTACCAGTACCTCGGTGTCCTGCTCGAGATGACCGTCCGGGCGCTGACCCACTGAGCAGGAGCAGCGGAGCGCGTTGCCGCACCAGCTCCTTTGGTCGGCCTCATGGCGAGGCGCTATGGTTCGCCGGTTCCCCTGACGGGCGCAGAGCCCCCATCGTCCAGCGGCCTAGGACGCCTCCCTTTCAAGGAGGTAACACGGGTTCGACTCCCGTTGGGGGTGCAGGCCACAGCCGTGGTCCCGTGGTGCAGTTTGGAGTGCACGCCGGCCTGTCAAGCCGGAGGTCGCGGGTTCAAATCCCGTCGGGACCGCCATGTCGGCTCGGTGTTCGACACCGTGTCGACCACCCGGTCGGGTAGCTCAGTTGGCAGAGCGTCCGCCTGAAAAGCGGAAGGTCACCGGATCGACGCCGGTCCCGACCACCACGGATCCGTCGCGTCCCGATCACGGAAGCGGACCGGGGCGTCCCGGCTACCCTGAATCCCTGCAACGCCGGCCGGCTCCGGGGGAAACCCGGCGGCTCCGGGGGACGGGGGACTGGTGAGCGACGAGCGATCCGACGACGGGGATCCGACCGTGTCCGATCCGTCGGGCACCACGGCGACCGGACGCGCACCGTTCATCTCGAACGCCGACAAGTTGGGGTACCTCCCGCCGTTCGACGGGATGCGGGGCGTCGCGGTCTGCATGGTGATCCTGGTGCACGCCACCTTCGAACCGTTCGGTGGGTTCGCCGGCACCGTCGACCTGTTCTTCGTGCTCTCCGGGGTCCTCATCACGACGCTGCTCCTCGAGGAGGACCGGCGGGCCGGACGGGTGGACCTCCGCCGCTTCTACTCCCGACGGGCACTGCGACTCCTGCCGCTCATGTACCTGGTGATCGTCGGGACGCTGCTCGCGGCGCTGGCCGTCCACCTGCTGACCGACAACCAGGACCTGTTGGACAAGGCCATCGGCGACGCGCTGGCGGGCGGGACCTACCTGTACCACGTCATCCACCCGGTCCACACCGAGCTCGTCGGCGGTGGTCCGCCCGAGATCCGGCCGCTCCTGCACCTGTGGTCGCTGACCGTCGAGGAGCACTTCTACCTCTTCGGCGCGCTGCTCATCATCGTGGCGATCCGACGGAACTGGATGCGCTGGGTCGCCGCTGCGTTCGTGGTCGGCTGGGTGGCGATCGGGCTGGCGAGGCTCACCGGGCACGTCGGGCCGCTGTTCGCCTGGTACCAGCGGCCGGACTCGCTGATGCTCGGCGTCGTCGTGGCGTTCGTGAACGCCCGGATCCCCGCTCGGCTCAGCGAGCGGGCGGGACGGCGGCTCCGCATCGGCGCCTGGGTGGCGACCGCGGTGCTGGTGGGGACGTTCCTGGTCGGGACCTGGTTCGTCAAGCCACTCGGCCTCTTCGTCCCGTTCCTCGTCCCCGAGGGCGGGTCGCTGCGGGACGGCCTCTACTGGGGCGAGTTCGGCTTCACCCTGATCGCCGCCAGCGTCGCCGTCATGTGCTTCACCTTCGCCCGCTATCGCGACCACCCCGTGGCCCGATTCTTCTCCTGGAAGCCCTTCACCGAGCTCGGTCGGCGGAGCTACGCCATCTACCTGCTCCACGTGCCGATCGGGGTGCTGCTCTTCGAGACGGTCTCGAAGGTGTCCGAAGGACTCGGACTGCTCCTCTACCTGCCCCTGCTGGCGGTCTCGGTGGAGGTCGCGCACCGACTCGTCGAGAAGCCGGCCATGCGGATGCGGCTCACGCTCGCCGGCGCCGGGGCGTCGGGGGCAGCGGCCGCCGGTGTGTCAGGGGCTGCGGCCGCCGGCCCAGCCCGGCCAGCAGGCGACGACGACTGAGTCGACTCAGCCGCAGGTGGCATCGCCGACGGCGGCGCGGGCGAACCAGTTGGGCTGGTCGCTCGGGTCGCAGACCCGCTCGATCGGCAGCACCCGCCAACCGTTGCGCCGGACCGCCTCGGCCACCCGCTCGTTCGGCTCCAGCCAGACCAGCAGCCAGACCTGGTCGTCGGTCACGGGGACCTCGATGATCCGGGCCTGCTCGGGGAGCAGGTTCAGGTCCGCGGCGGGCCACAGGTTCGTCACCTCCGACAGCCGGTAGGAGCTGCGCCCGGGATCGGCGGGGACAACACGGGGCTGGCCGATCACCAGGTCGACGCCGCGCTCCTCCAGGTAGGGCACCGTGGCCATGCGGACGTGGCCCGGGTAGTAGAGGTCGAACGTCGCCCCCTCCCGGGCGACGGTCGCATCGGCCAGGCCGAGCATGTCGATCGTCGGCAGGTCCGCGAAGTAACCGATCACCCCGAGCGGGGCCACGGCGATCACCGGCTGGCCCGGGACGTCGGGTCCACCCGGGAACTGCTCGTGGAGCAGCTCGCCCATCGCCTGCCAGGCCGTGGGCGAGTCGCTCGGCCAGTGCGAGATCTGCGTGAAGGTCAGCACCGGGTACGGCAGGATCGTCGGCGCCACGGCGTGGGCGGCGGAGAACGCCAGCAGGGTGCCGACCAGCAGCACCTGGCGCAGGACGGAGGTCACCGGGTCGACCAGGTAGGCCGCCAGCAGCGCCAGCAGCGGGATCGCGGGAACGACGAAGCGGAACTCCATGAAGTCCGCGCCCACGACGCAGATGTAGAGGAACCAGACCGGGACGACGCAGCAGACCTGTGCCATGCCCGGGATGGCGAGGAACGACCGGCCGAGTCGGCGGGCCCGCCCGATGAGCAGAAACGCGGCGTAGGAGAGGAAGAAGCAGAGCAGGTAGACGACGCCGTACACGAACGGCACGACCGGGTTGGCCGACGACTTCGCGGTGAACGTGTTGGGCAGGAGCGATCCGTAGTAGCCCCACTTCCAGACGAGCCAGGGCAGCATCACCGCCACGGCCGGGAGGCCGACCCAGCAGGCGGCGGCGATTGCCCGCCGGACGGCCGCGCCCCGATCGCCCGTGACCGCCGGGACCGGGTCGACGTCGCGGTCGGTCCGCCACACCGCCACCAGGTGCACCAGCACGACCGTCGTGACCAGCACCGCCGAGTCCATCCGGGTCAGGACCGCCAGGCCGCCGAGCACGCCGGCGACCAGCCGACGGACCGGCCAGCCGTGATCGACCGACCGCTCGGTCCCGAACGGCAGGAGCGCCACGGTCACACCGAGCACCAGCAGGGTCTGGAGCATCGTCTCCAGCCCACCGGTCCCGTAGCCCAGGAACGTCACGTTCGCGACGAGCGCCGCCTGAGCGAGCAGTGCCAGCCCCCGCGTGGCGAACAGGCGTCGCGCCAGCACGCCGGTGAGCAGGACGGCACCGACCATCGTGGCGATCCCCACGAGCTGGCTGAACAGCGGGGTGGACCAGCCGAGTCGCTCGGGCAGGGCATGGAGCGCCGTCCACAGGAAGTTCGTGTACCCCTCGACCCGCTCGCCGGTGTTGAACACGAGCCCTTCGCCCCGGGCCAGGTTCCGGGAGTAGCGGTAGGTGATGAAGGCGTCGTCCTGGGCGAACCGGATGACCCACGCCGCCACCGCGGACAGCACGACCAGCACCGTCTCGGCGAGCGCCCAGCGACCGTCGACGACTCGCTCGATCCGCTCGCTCATGAGCGGTGACCCCGGCCGGGCGCCGGCGGTGGATCCACGTGGCCGGCGACGTGACGGCCGCTCCTCGTCCACGACCGGACCGACGTCGCTCAGCGGGCCGCCCTCCACCGTGTCCACCCCCGCATGGTAGTGAGCCGGCGGCAGGAACCGACCGAGCCCGACCGAGGGGTCGGAGGAGTCAGAGCCGACAGACGCCGTCGGCGCGGGCCGCATCGGCGCACGCCTGGGCCACGCTCGGGGCGACCGAGGTGTTGAACACCGACGGGATGATCTTGTCGGGAGCGAGCTCCGTGGCCGGGACGCAGGCGGCGATGGCCCGGGCCGCCGCGACCTTCATGTTCTCGGTCACCTGGCGGGCCTGCGCGTCGAGCGCACCACGGAACACTCCCGGGAACGCCAGCACGTTGTTGATCTGGTTCGGGAAGTCCGACCGCCCGGTGGCGATCACGGCCGCCACGTCCTGGATCAGCTCCGGGCGGATCTCCGGGTCCGGGTTCGCCATGGCGAAGACGATCGGGGCGGCGGCCATGCCCTGGACGTCCTCACGCGTGATGAGGTTGGGCCCCGACAGCCCGATGAACACATCCGCGCCCGGCAGGACCTGGGTCAGCGCACCGCTCAGGTGCTCCGGGTTGGTGTTCTCGGCGAACCACTGCTTCGACCGGTTCAGGTCCGGGCGGTCGAGCGACACCGCACCCTGTCGGTCGCAACCGACGATGTTCTGCACCCCGGCGTTCATCAGGATCTTGGAGACCGCCACGCCCGCCGCACCGACACCGGCGACCACGACCTTGAGGTCGGCGATGTCCTTGCCCACGATCCGCAGCGCGTTCTCGAGCGCCGCCAGCGTCACGATCGCCGTC
>SXMI01000302.1 GCA_005777415.1 Actinomycetota bacterium
AGTGCGCAGGTGTGCTCGTCGCCGGCGACGACCTGCACCACGTTGGTCAGCGTGCTGCCGCTCGTGTTCACCACACGGGGGCTGGACGCATCGTTGGTGTCGGTCGTCCCCAGTTGACCCTTGCCGTTCTCGCCCCAACAGGACACGGTGCCGGACTCACTGAGGGCGCAGGCGTGCGCCCCGCCGACGGCGACCTGGACGAACCCGGTGACCGCTGGGTCGCTGCCCCCCAGGTTGTTCCGCCGGACGAACGTGGCGAGCGAGCTGAACCCGCCCGCTGCGGTGTCGCCGAGCTGACCGGAGCTGTCACTGCCCCAGCAGCGGATCGTGGTGTCGATCAGGAGCGCGCAGGCCGACGAGGCCCCGGCGCTCACCTGGGCGACCTCGCCTGCCATCGTGGTCGATGGCCCGACGAGCACCGACCCCGGTGCGGACCGATTGATGAACGCCGGTGACCCGCCCCCACCGAGGCGGCCCTCGCCGGCGTTGCCCCAGCACCACGCACCCAGGTCGTTGCCCAGGGCGCAGGTGTGGTCGCGGCCGCCGTCGGCGGACTCGATGGCCAGGAGTTCCTTGTTGTCCGACTCGAAGTACCCGAACACGTCGAGCAGGTAGTGCGCGTTGCCTCCGAAGTGCTTGATCGCCAGATCGTCCATGCCCTTTCGGCCGAGCGCCAGGCTGCCGGTGTTCGTGATCGACCGGCCGGCCGACAGGTTCAGGAACGTGCCGGTCGGCGACGCGCCCACCGGGTACGGACGGGTGAAGCCGGCAGCCGACGGCGACACGGCCGTGAGTGACGCCTCGATGGCGACCGCACCGTGGGGCACGCCGCACCCGGTCGGGACGCTGCCCCCCTGGGAGCGGTAGTTGACCGACGCGCCGGACGTCTGGATGTGTCGGGTCACCCCGTCGGGGAACCGCCCGCCGGTTCCGGCCGGCCCGCCGACGTTCCGGGTGTCGAGCACCCGGCACGGCGTCACGGTCTGGTAGCGGGCCGACAAGGGTGACGTGGAGAAGTAGCCCTGCACGTCGACGATGACGTGGGTCTTGCCGCCGAAGTGGCGGATCTGCAGGTCACCGGTGGCGAGGTTGGCGGCCTTCGTGGTGCCCGTGTTGGTGGCTGCGGTCGTCCCGTTGAAGTTCACGAACGCGGTCGTGGACTCGGCACCGGGAGTCCCCGGCGACACCCGGAGGAAGCCAGTGGCCTCGGGCTCCACGGCGGTGATCGACACCTCCACGGCGGTCGCGCCCACCGGGACCCCACACCCGGCGGCGGGACCACCCTGGCTGGTCATGTTGTCGGAGCCGACGACCTGCACACCGCGCAGCCCACCCTGTCCGAGCTTCGGGTTGGCGGGCCCGACGACAAGGCGGGTGTCGGCGGCCCGGCAGGGCTGTGACAGTGGCGTGTAACCGAGCGTGCCGGCGGCGGTGTAGTACCCCTGGACGTCGACGACCAGGTGGGTCTGTCCACCGAAGTTGGCGATCGCCAGGTCGAGGGTTCCGCTCGCTGCCAGCGGCACGGTGCCGGTGTTGGTGATGCCGACCGCGGACGTGTAGTTGACGAAGGTCGCCGTCGGGGCGGTCCCACCGGCGGCGAACGCACGCAGGAAGCCGTCGCCGATCGGGTCGACGGCCGTGATGGAGACCTCGACGGCGGCGGCGCCATCGGGGACCGCGCAACCGCCGGCGGTCCCGCCCTGGGCGGCGAAGCCGGCACCGGTGCCACCGACCTGGATCTGCCAGGTGGTGCCGTCGGTGCGCCGGCCGCCCGTCCCGGCACCCTGGGGGGTGGCGGTTCGACTGTCGGCGACGCGGCACGGGTTGATGGCCGTCAGCCCGAGTCCACCCGGGACCGGGTCGGCCGCCGCAGGCGGTGTGGACGGCGAGAGTGCTGCCTCCGTGCCGACCCCGGCCACGCCCAGTCCGGCGGCCAGGATCGCCGTGGCGACGACGGCGCCGATCGATCGTCGGGCCCGCCGCCTCCGCGGTGGCTCGTGGTGACGGGTTACGTCGGTGTGGTGCATCGCCCTGCTCCGTTCCTCGCTCGAATCAGCGTGCGGCCTCCTGCCGCTGCTGGTCCTGAACGCTCCGCGCCGGGATCGTGACACAAATCCAGCGGCCGGTACCGCCGGAACCGACCTGCCGTGGCGTCCATTCCGGCCGGGGAGGCCGAGGCCCGCCGTGCGGGGTGGCCGCAGCTCAGGCGCCGAGGCCCTGGACCAGCGTCGGCGAGAGGTTGTCGCCGGCCACACCGTCGCCGACCTGTCCGAGAGCATCGTCACCCCAGCACCGGACCGCCCCCCAGTCGTGGAGCATGCAGGTGTGTCGCCCGCCGGCGGTCAGCTCGACCACACCCCGAATGGGGGCGCCCACCGTCGTCGGTCCGGTTCGGAACCCATCGCCAGCAGAGCTGTCGCCGATGCGCCCGTCGAGCCGGCTGCCCCAGCACCGGGCGGTGGTGTCCTCGAGTCGGGCGCACGTGTGCTGGGTCCCTCCGGTCACGTCGAGCACGTCGAACATCGTCACCGGGTTCCGGACGGTCGACGGAACGGCCCGGAACGACCCGACCCCGTCCCAGCTCCCCGTACCCAGTTGCGCACTCGAGGCCTGCCCCCAGCACCGGACGGAACTGTCGCTCAGGGTGGCGCACGTGTGGTTGGCTCCGGCGCTGAGCTGGATCGCTCCCGCCAATGCGGGTCCGCCCGCGAACGTGGTGACCGGAGTCGGGAACGGACGGTCCGCTCCGGCGGATCCGGTCCCGAGTTGGCCGAGCGAGTTCTCGCCCCAGCACCGCACCGTGGTGTCACGCATCAGCGCGCAGGTGTGAGCAGCCCCGGCCGTGATCTGCACGGCATCGCCGAGGAGTGTCCCACCGGGGACCACGACGTGGCCGGCGTGGACCGTCGGCTGGTCGATGCCGCCCACCGCCCCCGAGCCGAGCTGGCCGGAGGTGTTGAGGCCCCAGCAGGCCACGGTCCCGTTGCTCCGGACCGCACAGGAGTGGTTGTCACCGACGGCCACCTGGGCGACCTCGACGAGCAGCGCATCGGCTGCGATGCGCACGACCGTCGGGTTGCTCCGCACCGACTGACCGTCGCCGGTGGTCCCGTCGCCGATCTGTCCGTAGCGGGCGTACCCCCAGCAGACGACGGCGGCGAGCTCGCCGCTGGTCGCACACGAGTGACTGGTTCCGGCGTCCACCTGCATCAGCCCGGTCAGCTCGAACCCGTCGACATTGCGGATCGGCGCAGGCGTCGACCGGCCGACCCGGGTTCCGTCTCCGAGCTGGCCGTAGAGATTGCCGCCCCAGCACTCGGCCCGGCCGTCGACGAGGACCGCACAGGTGTGGTCACCGCCGGCGTCGACCTGTTCGGCGCTACCAGCATCGTTCTCCGGCCCGTCGAACCAGCCCAGCACGTCGACGATGTAGCCGGCGGTCCCGCCCTGGTGGTGCAGGAGCAGGTCGCGGTGACCGGCCCCGCCGAGGTGGAGCGTTCCGACGTTCGTGATGCTGTGGCCGGCGACGAAGTTCAGCACGGTGCCGCGCCCGGTCGCCCCCGGGGTGGTCGCCTGGGCGAACCCCCGTCCGCTGGGGGCGATCGCCGTGATCGCGGCCTCGACCGCACTCGCCCCGCTCGGAACCATGCAGCCGGACGCGGCCGGAGCCCCCTGGGCGAGGAAGGCTCCCCATCGGCCGGCGAGCCGGAGGGAGCGTTCGTGGCCGTCCCCGAGCGGCGTGCCGGTTCCCGTCGGCCCGACGGCGCGGGTGTCGGCGACCCGACACGGGGTGATCGTGTGGTACCGGCGTCCGCCGGAATCCGGGTAGTAGCCGTGGATGTCGATCACGACGTCGGTGCTGCCCCCCTGGTTCCGGACGGCCAGGTCGAACGCCCCTGCGGCAGCCAGCGCGACCGAGCCCGTGTTGGTCACGCCGGCACCGTCGGCGACGTTGAGCACGGTCGCTCGGAACGGGCTCCCGTCGTTGGGGGCGGCGCGCAGGAAGCCCGTGCCCGACGGGTCGACGGCGGTGATCGAGACCTCGACTGCTGCGACCCCGTCGGGCACGCCGCACCCGGTCGGGGATCCTCCCTGCCAGGCCAGCGAACCCGGCCCGGCGACCATGAAGGAGCGGACGGTGCCGTCGGTGAACCGCTGGCCCGGTGAGCGACGGGTGTCGGCGGCCCGGCACGGTGTGGGGAGCGTCTGGTAGCCCAACCCGCCGGCGGAGTCGAAGTACCCCTGCACGTCGATGACCACGTGCGTCGGACCGCCGAAGTTCGCCACGGTGACGTCGAGGAGGCTCGGGCCGGTCACCGGAACGGTGCCGGTGTTCGTGACCCCGCGACCAGCGCTGTAGTTGAGGAAGGTCGCCGTCGGCGCGGCCGTGCCTGCGGGGAAGATTCGGATGAATCCGGAAGCAGTCGGGCCGACGGCCGTGACCGAGAACTCGACGGCGCTGGCGCTCTGCGGGATGGCGCACGGACTACCCGGACCGGCGGCTGCGAAGCTGCGGGTTCCACCGTCGGTGAGCGGTGCGGCGACGGTGCGGGTGTCCGCGATCCGACACGGGGTGATGGGGGTGAACCCGAGACCGGGGTCGACCTCAGCGGCGCCGACGACCGCTCCGCCGCCCATCTGCAGTGCCCCTGCCGTGAGCACGGCGGCCAGCACCGCCAGTGCGGTCGTCGGTCCTGTGGTTCGTCGAGTCATGTGCACCCACGCAGTGTCGGTTCCGGACGACCAGAGTCAGGGTGCCATCGATCTGACGGTTTTCGGCGGGGCGGTCGGCGGGCGTCAGTCGGGGGAGCCCTGCTGGGACTGGGTGCGGACCAGCTCGACCAGGTTCCCGATCGCGACGTTGACGTCCACCAGGTGCAGGCCCCACTCCGGCGTGAGCAACCCTCCCAGCCGCTCCGGGCGCTGGTCCCCCGGAGCCCAGGTGCTCGTCACCTCGAGCCAGTCCGTGCGGTCGTCGCTGGCGCACCGGGCGTTCCACCAGCCCTCCAACCGGACGAACGGCGTGGTGGTTCCGGGTCGCGCCCCGGCGGGGTAGTAGGAGTCGAGTGGAGCCGATCCGCCCGACAGGTCGGCCGGGTTCGTGCAGATGACACGTCCGCCACCACCGCGCAGCCGGCCGAAGAAGCTGTTCTCGGGGGGCGGCGCTGCGGCGTCGAACGTCGCGTAGCTCACGACGCATCCGACCTGGTCGGCCGCCGTGCAGGGCGGGACGTTCCCGAAGGCGCCGGGCGACCCGGGCGCCGGCACGCCGCCCCCGATCAGCAGGGCCGAGACCATCCGTTCGCGGAGCGCCGGATCACCGTCGATCCGCTCGGCGATGAGCCGTCGCAGGTGACCGGCCCCCTGTGAGTGTCCGATCAACACGAACGGCCGTTCACCACCGTCGTTGCGGAGGTAGTGCTCCCACGCGTCGACGACGTCGCCGTAGGCGACATCCCCGGGCGCCGGAACCCCGGGCACCGTGGTGGTCGAGCCACCGGAGAAGGCGGCGAGACCCCGCACCGGGATCTGCCGGTAGAGCGGCGCGAACGGCCGGCAGACCTCGGCGAACCGGGCGAACTGGTTGGCGATGACGTTGCGTTCCTCGTCGCCCGGGGAGCGGTCGGCGTTCGGGGGTGCGTCGGCCGACACGGTCGGGTACACGTAGAAGCAGTCGATCGGCGGGTCGGTCGCGGGGGTGAACGGCTCGACCTCGGTCGTTCCGTCGGCCCGGACCAGCGTGGCGGTCAGGTCGATGTCACAGGCGTCGTCGGTGAGTTCGGGGCGACACAGCCAGTTGGTCGGGTCGTCGTAGGCGCTGACGGGGTCGGGCCCGGGTGGATCGCCGGCCCCGTCCGGCAGGCTCGTGGCGGCGGTCTGCTCCGGTCCCGGTCCCACGGTCGTGGTCGGCTCGGTGGTCGGTGCGGCGGTCCCGTCATCGGACGAGCAGGCGGAGAGCAGCAGGCCCATCGCCACTGCGATCGCCCCGGCGGTGCGACCGAGCGCTCCGCCACGGATCGAGCGCCCTCGTGTCGGCCGGGTGGCGCGGTCGGAACTGGAGGTTCGGTGCTGCACGGCAGGCGTCCTGATCTGGTCGGGGTCATCTCCACGGTCGAGCCGACCGTGCTCGAGACGATGCTACGGCTGGGCCCTGCCGGCGCTCGGGCACTCGCTCCGGCGGGGGTGCGACGCAGGCCCACCGGTACGCTGCAGCACGTGTCCGGGACCCTGCGCGCCGAGGAGTACGTGGACGGCGTCCTGGCCGGTGACCGCACCGTCCTGGCCCGTGCGATCACGCTGCTCGAGAGCAGCAACCCGAC